>JAUYEC010000153.1 GCA_030691585.1 Candidatus Omnitrophota bacterium | reverse complement strand
GAAATGGATGCTGTAGGGACAGGTTTCAAGCCTGTCCCTACATAAACAAGGAAAGTAGTAACTTGGGCCGTAAGGCAAAAGAACGACTTGCCTTGCGGTTTTTTTTCCCCCGACTGACCAATGAGAAAATTGAAAAGTCGGGGGGTTGCAAAGAAGCGAAAGGAAGGTGAATTAAGTAATGGCAAAAGGAAAAGTGAAGTGGTTCTCAAACCAAAAAGGTTATGGGTTCATTACGCCTGAATCAGGAAGCGATGTCTTTGTGCATCATTCCGTGATCCAGGGTGAAGGCTATAAGACCTTGCAGGAAGGCCAGGATGTGGAGTTTGAAATTGAAAAGGGCCCTAAGGGAGAGCAGGCCGCAAACGTGGTAAAGTTATAACCTGAAAGGAAGCAGATAGGGACGGAACTGGTGCATTTACTGCATTAAAGACCGTCCCTGTTTTTTTCCGCCTTCGCCCATTGATTTACATATAATAGCTTTGACGGGCTACGGCGGACCCGCCGAAGCGCACCGAAGCTATTTACGGAATCTATCAAAGCGCGTAGGCGGGTATTTACATTCATGATGAATAAGCAACGCGTAGTTGTGGCAATGAGCGGAGGAGTGGACTCTTCAGTGGCCGCGGCCCTGTTAAGCCAGCGCGGATATGAAGTTATCGGTATCACTATGTGTTTTAACCTGGCACCTCGTCAAAGCAAGAAACCCGCCTGCTGCGGCCTGGAAGGTATTGAGGACGCGCGAGCCGTGGCGGCTAAACTTGGGATCAGGCATTATGTCTTGAATATGGGGCGGGAGTTTAAAAAATATGTAGTGGACGATTTCTGCCGCCAATATTCCCTGGGCAGGACTCCTAACCCTTGCATTCTCTGTAACCAGCACATTAAATTTGACGCTTTATTAAAGCACGCGTTGTCGCTTAGAGCGCGATATCTAGCCACCGGTCATTATGCTCAAATCGCCTGCCGCGCCGGAAAATATTTTTTAAAAAAAGCAAAAGATAAATCAAAGGACCAGTCATATTTTTTATATCGTCTTGGCTCAACCCAGTTAAAACGCCTTCTTTTTCCTTTAGGGGATTATACGAAAAAGGAAGTCCGAGTCCTGGCAAACAAATTCGGCCTGCCCACAGCGCAGAAAAAGGAAAGCCAGGAGATCTGTTTTGCGCCTCAGGATTATCCGGTATTCCTTAGGCAGCATCTGGCGGATATCCGGCCCGGAGAGATCGTTGACAAGCTAGGTAATGTCCTGGGCCGCCATAAAGGCATTGTCTGCTATACCTATGGCCAGCGCCAGGGCCTGGGCGTGGCTAAAGGTTATCCGCTCTACATCAGCGAAATTAACGCCGCAGATAACCGCCTGACCGTGGGCCCCAGGGGCGAGGCCATGAAAAAAACATTCCTGCTTAAAAGCCCGCATTTTGTCAAAGGCCTGCCAAAAAAGAAGGTTGCAGTCCTGGCCAAGATAAGGTATAATCATAAAGAATCGCTTGCCTATATTAAACCCTTCGCAAAATTATTCAAGGTTACTTTTAACCGGCCGCAGTTCGCGATAACTCCCGGACAGTCCGCGGTATTTTACGACAGGGATATTGTCCTTGGCGGAGGAATAATAGACAAGGTATTGTAGGGACAGGTTTAAAACCTGTCCCTACAGAAGATTGTGTCATAGGATGAAAAGAATATTCAAAGACGAGCTAGTAATTAAGATACGCGAGCTGAAAAAAAAGCGCGACGCGGTGATCCTGGCGCATAATTACCAGCTGCCGGAGGTCCAGGAAGTAGCGGATTACCGCGGAGATTCCCTTGAATTAAGCCGTATTGCCTCAAAAGTCGAGTCCAAGGTGATCGTCTTTTGCGGTGTCTATTTTATGGCTGAAACCGCCTCCATTCTTTGTCCGGATAAGTTGGTTATCATGCCGGATGCCGCGGCAGGCTGTCCCATGGCCAATATGATCACCGCGGCCGATCTGCGCGCCTTAAAAAAGAGCCATCCGAAAGCAGTTGCTGTCGGTTATGTGAATACCTCGGCGGAAGTCAAAGCGGAGCTGGATTATTGCTGTACCTCTACCAATGCCGTGGCCGTGGTCAACGCTCTTAAGGGCCGGGAAGAGATTATTTTTGTCCCGGACAAGTACCTTGCGGATTATGTTTCCCGTAAGACAGGCAGGAAACTTATCATCTGGAACGGGTTTTGCCCCACGCATATAAAGGTCCTTCCCGAAGACATACAGAGAGAAAAGAATTTTCATCCTAAAGCAAAGGTGATGGTTCATCCGGAGTGCCTGCCGCAGGTGGTGGCTATGGCGGACGCGGTTTTGTCCACGAGCCAAATGGGTAAGTACGCCTTGGAGAGCTCCGCGAAAGAGTTTATCGTCGGCACTGAAGTGGGCCTGGTCTATCGGCTCAAGCTGGATAATCCCGGCAAGGAATTTTACCCGGCGTCGGAGCGCGCGGTCTGCCCGAACATGAAACGCACTACCCAGGAAAAGATACTCTGGGCTTTGGAAGAATTGAAAGAAGAAGTAAGGGTTAGCGACGACATCCGCCGCAAAGCAAGAGCCGCGCTTGACCGGATGCTGGAGATCGTTTAGATGCTTCGCTTACGCTCAGCATCAATCCCAAGCAGCAGGGAGCCGGAGGGATTGGCTTGAACATTCCGATTGTCTACGAGGACCAGTGGCTCTTGGTGGTTGATAAGCCCTCGGGATTGCTGGTGATCCCGGCGCCAAAAAAAGGGAACCGGACCCTCACTAGTATTTTAAACGAAGATCTTTTAAAGCAAGGCAAACTTTATCGCCTGCATCCCTGTCACCGGCTGGACCGCCAGACTTCAGGGTTGATAATCTATGCCAAAGGCAAGTCCATCCAGAAGAAGATGATGGAGGAGTTTAAGGCGCGCCGGGTTAAAAAGGCCTACACGGTTTTTATCCGCGGACGTCTTGAACGTATGAGCGGCGAAATTGACCGCCCCATAGAGGGGAAAGCGGCGCAAACCGCGTATAAGGTCACAGAAAGAAGAAAAGATTTTGATGTAGTGGAAGCGTATCCGGCAAGCGGCCGCACTAACCAGATCAGGCTGCATTTCCAGGGCTTGGGCCATCCGGTATTAGGAGAGGACAAATACGCTTTCCGGCGGGATTTTCCGTTTAAGGCGAAAAGGCTCTGCCTGCACGCGCAAAGCCTTGAATTCAGGCATCCGGTAACCGGCGCTAAGATCAGCCTACGCTGCGAGTTGCCGCCGGAGTTAAAGAAAATGATAGCGACAGAATAATTTAAAAAAATATTTTGTAGGGGCGGGTTTGAAACCCGCCCCTACCGAGGATTACGATGTTTAAATACATATTGTTAGGCATAGTACAGGGGGCCACGGAATTTTTGCCGGTAAGCAGTTCCGCCCATTTGATCTTTATAGAGAAATTATTTAAAATGGACACGGCCAGCCTCGCTCTGCCGGTAGTCCTGCACCTGGGCACAGTTTGCGCGCT
>JAUYEC010000205.1 GCA_030691585.1 Candidatus Omnitrophota bacterium | reverse complement strand
ATTCCGGATGCTCATGAGCGTTTTGAAGGTGACGGGGAGGAGGTCGAACTTGAAATGGCTCAAAGGGGTAATCATCGACCACAGGATGGTCTGGCGGATAGTCCAGTCGCCCGAATTGGGTCAAAAAGGGGCTTGGATGGCCAGCAAGAAATAGCAGGTATCAAGAAAAAGATAGACAGGACAAGGACAAAAATGGGTGCTCTCAAAATGAAAGCACCCAGAATTAGGGGAGTAGAGGCAGGGGGGCTCGAACCCCCGACCCGCTGATTAAGAGTGGAGAAAAGATATTAAAAAGCCTCAATTATATAGGGTTTTGGTGTTTTGCTGCCCCGTGTTATGACGTGGTATGTAGTAAAATACGTGAAGTTATTTTCGTCTGACTGGTAATTGCGCACGACGAGGATCTTCAGCTCCCCGCTCAGGCTGATCAACTCCGAAAGCCGCTTCTTCACCACGGCCATGCATGGACATGTTCCGATGACGTGTCCACGGCATGGACACGTTCCAAAAGCGCGTCCAAATCCTGGCGGGCTTTCGACACATTACTTCGCCAACAGTTCAAAAAGACGCACGTTCAAGTAAAGGTTTTCCTTGCCCACCTTCCGGCTCTTGAGCACACCGATCCGTTCCAACTCCTGCAGGTAATCGGCAGAGGTTTTTCTCTCGGCCAGACCGGCTTCCACGACAAACTGCCCCTTGGTGTAAGGCTGGCAGAAGATCAGTTCGATCAACTCCTTGGAATAAACGCGAACGGGCAATTCCTTCTTCGCCCGTTGCAGGGTTTCATCCAGTAAGGCACGGATCGCCAGAATCTTCTGCCGGGTCAGCCGGGACGTTACTTCCACCGCCTCCAGCATGTAAAGGACCCATGCCTCCCATTCACCGTGTTCGGTGACGCGCCGCAGGCGCCGGTAGTATTTCGGCTTATCGTCAATGATGTGCTTGCTGATGTACAGCACCGGCAGGTCAAGCAGGTCCTGCATGATGAGGAAAAGGATGTTGATGATCCGCCCGGTACGCCCGTTGCCGTCGAAGAAGGGATGAATAGCTTCGAACTGGTAATGTGCGAGCGCAAGCTTGACCAAGGGATCCATGTCGTCGCGGGCATAAAAAAACGATTCGAGTTCGTCTATTTTCTTGCGGATGACCTGCCCGCCCTCGGGCGGCGTGTAGATGATCTCCTTTGTATGGCGGTTTCCAATCACCGTTCCGGGCCTGTCCCGAATGCCGCGTTGATCCTCCGTGATCGCCCGGACAAGGGTTACGAACAAGTCGGCATTGAGCCGGGCATTCTTCTTGACTTGGTTGTACCCTTGCCACAGGGTCTCGCGGTAACGGAGCACCTCCTTGGTCGCGGGGTCCACGATTCCGGATCCAGACGCCAACGTCAGCCACCCATCCATGATCGTCAAACGTCGTTGATCCTGGCATAACGCTGGCGGCACAGCGCAGAGCAAAACTGTTGCTTGACTGTGGCCCTCTTAAACCCACCGGCGCACCCCTGCCTATTTACCCGGCTCCGAAATAGGGGAATAGGGGGGGCAAAAAAAACTGTAAAATAATGCTTGCTATAGGAATCAGGGTGGCTATATTTAAGTATCACTTCCACTCCCGGCGGGTATGGGGGAGCTATTATGTGCATTCATCTTCCATTCGATTCTAACAAAGCCACGCAGCTCCTTAATTATTTTGCCATTCAAAATGGCGGCACGATTTCCAAATACAAGGCTCTGAAACTCGTGTTTTTCGCCGACCGCTATCATCTCCGTAAGTATGGTCGTCCTATTACCGGCGATGAATATTACGCCATGAAAAACGGCCCAGTGCCGTCGGGAACTAAAGACATTGCCGAAATGGCCGATGACTACAGGAAAGATGTCGTCATCGCCTATGCCGCTCGGTTTATTAGCGCATTATTCCCCGTCAGGTCGCTAAAATCCATCAAGGCAGTTGATTTCAATGAATTGTCGGACTCCGACCGCGAAGCTCTCAATTTCGCTTGGTCAAAATTCGGCCATTGCGATGATCGCGCGATTGTTGCCAAGACCCACGATTATCCTGAATGGAAAAAACATGCCTCTGCCCTGCAGGCCGGCAGACGCGCGCGCATGGATTTGATTGATTTCCTCGAAGACCCGCCGCCGCCCGTGGAGCCCTGTCATCCTCTGACCGAAAAAGAACGCTCCATCCGGCGAGATCAATTGCGCGAAATTCATCTCATCGAAGCCATGTGGAATTGACATGACGGCACCTGATCCTCGCCGGGACCCGTTGTTGAAACTGACCTTGCGTTGCGGATCTGTGTATTATTTTCAAGATCGTCATTTCAGCTCTGGCGAGCCCCATTATTTCATCGTTATTAACGCCGATCCCTTGCGCGATACTGCCCTATTACTGGTCGTATCGTCTACAAAACTTCAAAAGGTCCGGGAACGTTGCCGCAATTTGCCGGCGGATACCCTGGTTTATGTGGCACCGGGTGAATATAAGGAATTTCCAGATCCGAGTATTATTGATTGCAATAATATTGTGGAGCGGCCTCTTTCGCTACTGCTTGAAAAAAAGCGGGAAAAGAAATTGGGGTGTTTTCTTGCCGACTTTCCTCAAGTTTTATTGGCAAAAATAATTGCCGGAGTTCATAAAAGCCCGATTCATAAACCGGCTCTTACAGCCCGCATTCCTCCGATCCTCTGATCTTTATCCTGCCTTCCTCCTAATTCTAAAAGCACACAATCACGCAAGCGAAGAAAAATGAACGCAAGAGTAAAACATAAAAAGGGGACATTCGTTTGACCAGCATGAATAAAGGACGAAATGCTTATTTGAGTCAATGAAAACAGAGTAGAGGCTACCGGGCTCGAACCGGTGACCCGCTGATTAAGAGTCAAACAAAAAGCTCGCAAACCCCTTATTTATTGGGGTTTATGCGTTTTGTGATGCCCAGTGATAATTAGAGAAGTAGCAAATTTGTAGCAGTTGTTTTATTTATGCCTCGGATAGTATGGGCGCGGATGTAAAGGAATAGGCTTGCACCAGGACGCTGTTTGTCGCCTTGCCCAGTTCGGCCACTATGGCGTCGGCGGCCCCACCATCGGGGGAGAAATAAACCTGCCATGCGGGAGCGGCCCAGGACAGGACAGCGAAGGCCATCAGAAGCGCGGCGCCCGTTTTATGTCGCGTTGTTATGGTTCCCTTCTTGGCGGCGCGGACGGCCTTACATAGCACTTGCTGGTTTGGCCTGTCATACTTAGCCCACTTCGGAACCTACTGCTTAGATTCTCTTTTGGCTACGCTAAACCATAAGGCAAATCCTGCAGCAATAAGAAGCATGAATACATTCCCCCAGTCTGGACCCCGCATGACGATATCGTCGCCGACCGCCTCCGTCCCCTCGCGGGTCCGTACATACATCGTGTTGCCAACATGAGTATTGGCCATTGCCTCAAGAATCGCCAAGACTACGAGCACTCCTGCTGTTGCACCGCCGAGTGCACGCTCAAACCTGTTTTCGGACGCGGCATCCGGTTGCCAGACTCTCCAAATCCATCCGAGGAGAAACCATGCTGCCACCGGTATCGCAATGAGATAGCCCATGCGTATTGCGAACCACGCTGGCCATGCGTGGTCAAGCGGCCCCCAAATTAGCAGAGCTACCACGAGTGCGCCTACGAGGTATTTCCGGGAACTCATCTATCGTCCTTCTATGCCGAACGTCACGCCATCCATCTGGTGGGACCGGATTGGCAATCTTTTCATCACTTCCCGCGCGCAGGGCTGCCTGTGTCTTCGCAACCCATAGGCGACAGGATCAACGACGTTTGACGATCACATACTTCAAGGAGCATCCCACGAGCTTAATTTGCCATCCTTGAATTCAACGCGCCCGCCACCATAGAATCCTGCCGGGGTCGCATATTTCCATCTTTCGAGTTTGAGGTAATCAACGGTGTCAAGTGATTCTGGCTTGCCGAGAATCTTTTCAACCTGGCTTTTGGTCATGCCAATTTTTAATTGTTTCCATTTTGCTAATTCATTTTGTTTTTGTATTTGTTCATTTTGTTTTTGCCTTTGTTCTTTTGCAAGTCTTTCTTGTTCTCTCTTTTGACGGTCATCTTCTGCGTTTCGTACTGACTCTTGGCGCTTACTCTCTCTCTCTTTACTGGCCAGTTCACTTTCCTGCTTGGCTTTCTGGTACTCACGCTCTCGTTTTTGTTCGGCCAGCTCGCTTTCCTGCTTGTGTTTTTGGGCCAACTCCGCTTGTTTTTGGGCCAACTCCACTTGTGACTGCTGGTATGCGTTTAATAGCTGCTGTTCTGCCAATCGGAATTGTTCACGTCTTTGCTCAGCCTCATGCTGGCGTTGCGGCGCTAGTATAAAAAACATGTAATATATTCCGAGAATAGTTATTCCCGCAATTATGCTACATATTATTTTCCATTTATCTGATATTGATTTCATGAAATATCCTCCTTCTTCGTCATTGTCTTTCCTTTCTAGATGTAAGTCGGACAGTATGGAAGCTGCAAAGATGGCGGCGGAAGCAATATCAAGGAGTTTCCAAAGGGAGCGGTCCAAGTAACATGGAATAATAGGATTGAACAGTATCGCGATAACGGCAAACAGGCCAATCCAGACGGGGTGTTTTTGATACAACGACCACGCTGCACACCCTATTGAAATCAAAAATATTGTTACGCGCAGGAAGAAAAAGAAATCCCCGTGATGGTGTCCTGCAAGGGCCATGAATAGCAGAATAATGGCGCATACCTTGATGATGGAGATAAGAATAATATTTCTCATTCGGCATCTATTTTTATTTCGGTTGTATCAAGCAATACGCCGCATATAGTCCACTCGTTATCCGAAATAGATATGACTTCCTTGCTGCAGTTATCATCATAGTCAAAATAATATCTGCTACCTTTATTGATATTTGAGACTCGGGCTACTATGTCGTATCTGGCTTTGTTGTTAATTTTGCTAATCTGATTCGAGTTAGCCGTCAGGCATATGCGCAATGGATAGCGATAGCCTTTAACAAGAATGTTTGTATCCACTTGTGAAATATCCTCAATCTTAAATCTTTCAACATAAATATTTTTGCCAACATATCGCTGTTGGTTGCCCAGCGAAAATTGTTGGTTTAAAATGCCACGATTAATTAATTCAACAGGCTGGTATGGCTTTGTAAAAAGATAATTTGCTTCGTTTATTTGTTTTTCCTTGGCTTCTTCTCGTTCTTTTTTTTGCTTTACTTCAACGGCGTCTTTTTGACTAATATACGTGTAACATCCGGCTATTCCGGCAACGATTAAAATGATGATGAGAATAACTTTTAATTTGCTATTCATTTTGATTATCCCATTGACAATAGCAGGCTGTCGCAAAAAACAAAAAGGCGCGGACTCCCAGCTCATGCCTCAATCGAGGGACCAGCAAGCCCCACCTATGAAACACAAGACAAGGAGCCGCGCCCCTATAGGCGCGTTCCCGTCAGTGCCGTTTCATAGGATGAAAATTGCTGGTTTTCGATTGAAACGATTACTGCGTTAACGCAAAATTATATTATCAGATATTTGAGCTTGTCACCTCCGCTTTGTTGTTTGCGGCACACGCCGACTGATTGAGATAATAGCGCCTTCCACCGCCGAAGGACAATCAAAATGATTTGGTATTTGCCCGCCGCGCCGGATGCCGGGCGCGATAGGCGTTGGAAGTGGAAACCTTGCTCTGCCGGGGGTTGCGGCTTCCAAGGTCAGATGGGGTACTCCAGAAGATTCTAGTACGGAGACAAAGACCCTGCTTAAGCAATTATTTTGGTTGTTCCGGATTAGCGATTGGGGTGGACGCGGCAGATGCCGCTGGCGGCACAGAGGAATCACTGCTACTGCTCGCTGATTCCGGTTGCTCTGAAACATTAGTTCCCTCGGATACATTTGACTTATCTGTCTTTGGCTGCCTCCGACGCTTCTTTTTCTTTTTGTAACACAAATCGCCAGCTTCCATTAAAGAGTCTTTGGAAAGGACATCTTTAATAGCACTGAATACGTCCTCTATATCCAAGCGAAACTCGCAAACTCTATTAAGCTCTCTCCGGATGACTGTTAACACTGGTTCACTTACCAGCACTTTAATGAGTGATGCCGGAGACAAGACTTTCTTTTGTGAGAGGTATGTGTCGTGATCACCATTCAAAATGCCTTCTTTAGAAATCAAGCCGAGCATTGACCATACCTTTTCAACATTTTTCTCGATTTCCTCAAGCAAGTCAAAAGCAAACACCAAATCATGAGTTATGCCTTCACCCTCTGCAAAAACAAGATGATACAATTTCCATTCAATACCGTTAGTTAACACAACCCAACAGATTCCGCCTCGTGATGCATAGTTTTCAGCTTGCTCAATATCTTTGTCTTTCAGTGTTTTGTGCGCCGCTGATTTTACCTCAACAATATATTCAATTGTACCTTCAAGTTTAACGCAGAAATCACAATATCTATCTTTGATTGCAACTTCTTTTGAAATTTCGCC
>JAUYEC010000113.1 GCA_030691585.1 Candidatus Omnitrophota bacterium | reverse complement strand
AGGGGCCATGTGTAGCTTGATAAACCGTATATCCGGCAATGGTCCAAAAAACTATTTCGTCGCCGGGGATTGGCGTTGCTATTGTTATGCTGCCGGCAACCAAAGCCCAAGGCGGCAATTGATTATTAACGTTTTCCCCGCATAGCCCCCACGGATCTATGAGGTTAATGGGACTGCTGGAACAATAGACGTAGAGATTCGGTCCATCCGACATTCCACTCGGATCAGCGCTAATGAATCGTCCTAAACGCGGGTCGTAGTAGCGGGCACCGAAGAAGATTAGGCCGGTGGAGTCTGTTTGCTTGGTGAGGAAATTGCGGTTGTTTATGGCGCTGCCGCCTTGAGAAAGAACATTCCCGAACGCGTCGTAGGCGTAGGTTTGCGCTATTGCGCCCGCGGAATTAGATAACGTTGTAACTGTGCCGATACCGTCATAATGATAATAATTCTGCTGGCTGCCGGCGGATATAATTGGTTGTTAGTCGTTGGACGCTCATTATTAAAGAACGTGATTAAGCAAAAAGAAATACCCCCGTTTTATCTTTTCTTATTTCTTCTTTTTGTATTTGCGGTAAACCAACATTTCCATTACGGCTAATAGCACAGCCAATGAACCAAAAGGGAAAGCGACCTTGGTGATTGCATACGACGGGTTTATTTTTGTATAAACAAAAACAACAAGGCATCCATTAACAATAAACAGAATATAGAAGATTAATAAAATTTTTAATATGTTAATTATTTTTTTTAGCATATACCTCCCTTGCGTTATTTTTTTCCTTCTAAATAGTCTATATGATTTTCCCACGCAATAATACTGTTTTCTAGCGCAATATCAAGTGGAGAAAGCGTTTGTTCAGCTAATAAATTCACAAGGGGTTGAGTAGGATTATACCGATTAAGGAAAAATGTTACTGGAGTATCCATTGGGCCATAGGCATCTGTAATTTCCGCTAAAAGATGTACTGGAAAATGCAAACCTTTATTCAAAAAGAGTTCTATTCTAGCCTGAACCAAGGCAACAGCATCATATATTTTCTTCCAGCACAATCCTAACGGATCAATTAGATTTACGGGGTTATTCTTGACGTACGCGTATAGGTTAGGCCCATCAACCATGCCTGTCGGATCTTGGGAAATAAAGCGGCCGATGGTGGGGTCGTAATATCTATTACGGTAGAAGTATAACCCTGATTCCTGGTCGTATTGCCTGCCGGTGAAGAGCCAAGGGTTAGAAATTATTCCAGTTTGGCCGGTGAGATTACCAAAGGCCTCGTAGTTGTATGAATTAACTTGTGCCCCCGAGGCATTGGTCAAATTGGTTATCGAGCCAAGGGCGTCGTAATGGTAGTAGTAACCTCTGGAGTCAGATATTATCTCATCAATACGCGAGCCGTGGGTGTAGGAGATAACAGTTGACCCGGACTGTTCGCGGATGAGTTCATCGTTATCGTAGATGTAAGTAGTGGTTGAGCCGTTGACGGTCTTAGATATACGCCTGCCCTGACCGTCGTAGGCATAGGTTGCTGAAGATGCTGGATTAGTGAATGTCTTTAAGCGGTTCTGGCTATCATAGGTAAGGTTGGTAGTCTTACTCGGCTCCTCCTTTCTGGTGAGGTTACCGTTTGCGTCATAGGTGTATTTAGTCTGGGTGGTAGTGACGCCGGGCTCGTAGGTGACGTGGAGGACTTTGGTAGTAGTGTTGCCCAAGACGTCTGCTGCGATAACGGTAATGGTGTTTTGGCCTAAGCTTAGCGGGACATTCGCACAGGTAAAGGCGTCGCTGCCCAGGGTAGCTTTGATGCCGTTTACAGTTACATAATCAATAAAGCTTTTATCCGAGACCTTGCCGCTGACAGTGATCTTCTTGGGCCCGGATGAGCTTAAAATACGCGTATCTTCCTGGATGAGCTGGTTCAGTGAGTTATAGGAATAGTTGTAATCATCGTTATTAACTGTTTTGCGGGTGCGGTTGCCGGCCGGGTCATAGGCATAGGTGAACGAATAAGGCTCAACGGTTGAGGATTTTGTTTCATTCAAGAGCTGGCCTATGGCGTCATAAGTATAGGTAATAGAGCTGCCGTCTAAAAGAGCGGCCCTGGTCTTCCTTCCTGCTAAATCATAGGCATAAGTGTATTCAGAGAGTTTGGTGCTGGGGCTGGCGGTCTTAAGATTGGTGAGTGTGACCAGGTGATTTAATTTATCATAGGAATAAACGGCTTTTGTGCCGTTGGGATAAGTCAGAGTTGTGAGGTTGCCGTTCAGATCAAAAACATAGCTGGTGACTTTCTTCTGCGGGTCTGTAATAAAGCTGATCCGGTTTAAAACGTCATAGAAATATGTGGTGGTTTTAGCATCCGGATCAACCATGGTTAAACGGTTACCCATAGCATCATAAGTATAGGTAATCGTGTCTTTGGCCAGCGGGCCGTCAACTTTTAAGAGCCGGCCTAATTTGTCGTAGGCGTAGGTAGTGATGCCTGAGGGATCGGTCATTGAAGTGCGCCGGCCCAAAGAATCATAAACATAAGTTATGGTTGTAGAATCAGGATTGGTAGTTTTACTCAAACGGTTGAGGCTATCGTAATCGTATCTTGTGACCTGCCCTTTGGCATCGGTAACGCTGGTGCGGTTGCCCACGGCGTCATAAGAGTAAGACGTGGTATTACCCAAGGCATCGGTCTGGGAGACAAGCCGGTTAAGGCCATCATAGGAAAAAGAAGTTTTATTGTTGTTCTGGTCGGCAACACAAATCAGGTTTTCTTCGGTGTCATAGGTATAACTTATTACACTACCCAAGGCATTGGTTGTAGAAATTACTTTATCAGCCTGGTTATAAGTGTAATAGGTAGTTTTGCCTAATTGGTCAGTGGCCGAGATGCGGTTGCCGACAGTATCATAACCGTAGTTTACTGTAGAATTATCAGAGTAGGCAGCTTGAACGAGACAGTTGAGATTGTTATAGCTGAAGTTGGTTATGTTACCCTTTGGGTCCCTGGAGCTGGTCATATTACCTATGGCATCATAGCCGTTGTTAACCACTGCACCCACGGCGTCTTTAGTCTGGATCAGGTTCCCCTGGGCGTCATAAGAGAAATAAGTGGTTTTACCTAAGGCATTCTGGCTGCCGGTGACAAGGCCTGCGCCATTGTAAGAATAAAAGGTGCTCTTGCCAAGAGCATCGGTTACTTTGATTAAGTTGCCCCTTGCGTCGTAGGCATTGGTTGTAACATTACCTTGAGCGTCCTTGATAGTCGTGACCAAACTGAAGTTTGGCTCATAAGTATAGGTCGTATTATCGCCGGCCGGGCCGGTAAGACTAATAAGGTTACCCTTGGCGTCATACTGCATGTAAGTGGCACGGCCCAATTCATCAGTGCTAGAGGTGCGGTTTAGGTCTTTATCCCAGGTGGAAACAGCATGTCCGCCTTGAGCATTGACGATTTCGGTGATCTGGAGGTCGTCACTATAGGAATAATGAGTGGTGTTGCCTTTTGAATCGGTGACAACGGTCTTCTTATTGTCCGGATCAAAACTTAATTCAGTACGGCCAAGGTTGCCTTCCCCGCTTGAGGAAGTGCAACGATCAGAGGAGTCGTAGGTGAAGTAGGTACTGCGGCCTGCGGCGTCGGTTTTGCGGGTAAGGTTATGGTTTGCGTCGTATTCATAAGAGGTGTGATTGCCGGCCGGGTCAGTTACATCGACGAGATTGCCCTGGTTATCGTAACGGTAATCGATATTCCGGCCGGCCATACTTAGAGAAGTAATCCGGCCCTGACCGTCATATCTTAACTCAGCCACGCGGCCGGCGCTATCCGTGATGTTGACAAGCTGATTCTGGGTATTATATGTAAGCGTAACGGTATTATCCCAGCGGTCCTTTATCTGATGAGGATAATGTCCTATAGGAAATATATACCGCATACCGTCTTTTTTGGTCCAGGTAACAACACCATCGGCGGCTTTAGTCACGGTAGAATGTTCTCCCCGTTGCGGCAGGGAGTCTTCAATAGTAAATATATGGGCCTTGTCTTCTTCGTCCATAAGTGCAACGTCCAATTCATCCACTTCATCCGCATCATCTACCGCTCTTACATTATAACTATGCGTCCAGCCATAACCTAAGGGACCACTAGTATTTTGACGGCTATTGTAGCTACGTTTAAAAGTAAATGACAAGTTCTTTCCGGGGAATGACAGATCAATCGCGGACAGATACATATTTCCTACAACAGGGTCTATCGGATCTCCTACGCTGTCTGGATTTTCGCCCCGATGATTTATATCGTGCGGATCGGAAGGAAATGGTATGTAATTTTCAGCAACAATGTAACCTTCGTATTTAAGGATGGTATCGTGCCCGATAGGTGCTCCAACGTCGTCTGTTTTCCCGTCGGGAGGGCCGTAGATGTAGTCATCATGGCTATTGGGGTTAATGAGAAAACCAGAACTATTATATTGAAGCGGCGCATGCACGTTGCCCCAGTTAAAATATTTTCCAGGAGAATGATATTCTTCTTTCGGATATTTACCATTTGGCAATAAGATAGCATCAAGGGAAAATATCGTTGTTGTTGCAATCACGTAATACCTGTATTCTCCGGGAAATACTCCATTCCCTATAGGAGTCAATTTTTTTAAGCCCCCATGAACATTAATGTTTTCATAGAAATCATGCGAATCTAGCTCATCCTTAGAAATAGAATTACCGGCCCAAACCTCGTATGAACCGGTGGCATAGACATGCAGTTTACCGTCCGGCGCGGCATATGCTGCGCTCAATCCTATAAACAAGGATAGAAAACCAAATAAAAGTTTTTTCACCTTATCACCTCCCCGTCTTTGGGCGAGGTGATCTCTAATAGCGGGCCTTCGGTATCAACGGGTATGACTATGCCGTAAATCTTTACTTCATAAATGATCGGGGGAGGTTTTGCGGCCCTATTGATATAAATACGCACATATCGGTATGCACCGTTTAGGGGATGATTCTTGGTCGTGGCCCCTGCCGAAGAAAGGTTTGTTTGCAGATTGGTCCATGTGATATTATCAGCTGAACCCTGGATGGTATAGTCAATGCTGCTGTAGGCGGCGTCCCAAAGGATGGCGATCTTGGATAAATTGCTGGTTTTCCCCAGGTCCATGGATAACCACCAGTAGGTGACCGCAGGGACTGACGGAGGCTTGGGCGTAGAGCCCATACCCAGGGAAAAAAAGGAAAAGAATAACAGGCAAAGTACAGATATAAATGTAGGGACAGGTTTCAAACCTGTCCCTACAAGATTATTGAAAGAAAGATTAATGTTTTTCTTCATATCTTAATTCCCCTGCCAGTAGGTAGAGGTGTTTTTATCTGCGGTTGCTGATGCCGGATGAGACGCGTTTGAGCCGGATGCGCTGGTTGAGGAAATAGCAAGCTCAGGATCAGCTGGAAGAACAGCGTTGTTTACAGTAACATTGATCTGGGCTTGTTTGGAGTTATTCTTGGCATCATAGGCAATGGCTTTTAGGGCGTGGCTGGCGTTTGTGGCTGTTGTGGTATCCCAGGAGTAGGCGTAAGGCGAAGTGGTATCAGTAGATTTTAGGCTGTTATCCACATAGAACTCTACTTTGGCTACTCCCACATTATCTGTGGCTGTAGCCTGGATATTTACACTTCCGGAGACAGTAGAGTTATTTGCTGGAGCAGTGATAGAGACTTGTGGAGGAGTGGTATCGGCTGGCTGCGGCTTGGGCTTGGGGCCCATGCCCAGAGAGAAGAAACAAAGAAAAACTATTGCCAAAATTACCTTTGGCCTCAATGCGGGCATAAAACCTCGCTACTTTATCCCGTGGCTGTATTATAAGGTAAATATAGCATATAAACCAGGGCCTGACAAGGCGATTTAGTATTCTCTCTGGTGCGCCAGGGTCATATCCAGGAATGTGCGCAGCCTTCTGGAACGCGTCGGGTGGCGTAATTTCTTTAAAGCCTTGGCTTCGATCTGGCGCACGCGCTCACGCGTAACCTTAAAGACATTACCGACCTCTTCCAGGGTCCGGGAGCAGCCGTCGTTAATACCGAAACGCAAAGCCAGGATCTTTTTCTCGCGGTCGGCGAGTGTACCCAGAGCGGAATTCATCTCGTCCTTAAGCATCGCGCGCACGGTCTCGTTTGCCGGAGACACCGCTTTTTTGTCCTGGATGAAATCCCCGAAATGAGTATCACCCTCATCTCCTATGGGCATCTGCAAAGATATCGGTTCCTGGGCGATCTTAAGGATCGACTTCACTTTTTCCTGGGGCAGGCGCATCTTATAGGAAATCTCCTCCGGCAGGGGTTCCCTGCCGTTTTCCTGGACGAATACCCGCGAAAAACGGATAATCTTGTTTATGGTCTCGGTCATATGCACCGGGATCCTGATGGTGCGCGCCTGGTCGGCGATGGAACGGGTGATCGCCTGCCTTATCCACCAAGTAGCGTAAGTGGAGAATTTATACCCTCTCTTATATTCAAACTTTTCTACCGCGCGCATCAGGCCGATATTGCCTTCCTGGATAAGATCCAGGAAAGATAATCCGCGGTTGGTATATTTTTTGGCGATACTGACTACAAGGCGAAGGTTGGCCTCCACCAGTTTTTTCTTTGTGCGGCTGAATTTCAGGTGCGTTGACCTGATCAGCTTCATCTGCTCTTTTATTCTGATGGCACTTTCGTCAAGCTGAATTAAAACCGCTTGTTTCCTGATCCGGTCTGCCTTAGTGCTGTTGCGGCGGCTGATCTGATCCAGCTCCTTCAGTAAGCCGATCAGCTTACGCACGCCCTCTTCGATGACCGAAGTGGTAAAATTAAACTGCAGCAGGAAATCTATGCTCTTTGTTTCGCTGCGGCTGCGCTGTAATTTTTTGGCCGTCTTTTTTATCTTATTCAGGACGTTATTCTTCTTGACCTTGATGTCCTCTTTTACCACTTCCTCAAAATTCAACTTGCCGTCAATGATCTCCTGCGCTACCGCAAAAACCGAGACGCGGACTAACTTTGAAGCAAGGGCGGCGCGCTTAAACTTTTCTTCCGCGTCTTCTATTTTTTTGGCCAGGTCCAACTCATTTTCCCGCGACAGAAGCGAAATTGACCCCATCTGCTTGAGGTACATCTTCACCGGGTCATCCAAGGGCATAAAACGCTCCTCAGCTTTAAGCTGATCGGCAAGCATATCTTCGGACTTAGTAAGCGCCGCTTGTTTCTCCACGGCCTTTTCCTCTTCGTTCTCCACGATCTGAATATCCTCATTGCCTAAGAGCTCAAAGAGGTGGTCCAGTTCCTGCGATGAGGTCAACTCTTCAGGCAAAAGGCCATTGACATCGTCATAGGTAAGATAGCCTTTGCGCCTGCCTAAGGCAATAATCTTCTCCATATCCTTAGTGATTAATTCTTTCTTTTTCATTATTTTCCTTCCTCCGTCCTTATTTACAT
>JAUYEC010000083.1 GCA_030691585.1 Candidatus Omnitrophota bacterium | reverse complement strand
TTCTTGCGCGAAAGCCAAGGCAATGGCGCGGCCTATACCCCTTGCCCCTCCCGTTACCAAAGCTACTTTATCCTTCAATTGCATCCTATCCTCCAATCAGTTAAGTCAAAAGTAAAAAGTCAAAAGGCAAAAGTACAATTAAAAAGTTAAAAAAGGATCTTAAAACAATATATTTTAAAGGTTTTACTTTTGACTTTTGCCTTGTACTTTTTACTTTTTACTTTTGCCTTTTTACTTAACTTTTATTACTTTGCTTCAGGACATCTTCCTTTTTCTCTATATTTACCACAACAGCTTCAGGATCTATGCGCCGCATCAGGCCTTTTAGAACTTTACCCGGGCCGAATTCATAAAATTTCTTGACCCCCTGCGAAAGCATATATTGCACTGACTCCACCCAGCGTACTGATTTGTATAATTGACAGGCCAGGTTTTGTTCTATCTCCGGCGCCTGGGATTGTACTAAGGCGGTATAATTGCTGATTACCGGCACAAGTGGTGCCATAATCGGAGTATTCCGCAGCGCTTGCTTTAATTCCGCGGATGCCTCAAACATAAGCGATGAATGGAACGCCCCGCTTACCTCTAATTCGATCACGCGCTTTGCCCCGGCCTCAACACACATCTCTGAGGCCTTAGCCACGGCGTCTTTTTTACCGGAAATAACGACCTGGCCGGGAGCATTTATATTGGCGATCTCTGCGCCTGATTTTAAACAAATATCTTTTACTTTTTCAATATCAAGATCCAACACAGCGGCCATGGTGCCGGGATGCCGGCGTGTGGCCTCATCCATGATCTCGGCCCTTCTTCTGACCAACTTCAGGCCCGACTCAAAAGTAAAAGCTCCGGACGCGATCAATGCCGAATATTCGCCCAGGCTAAGGCCCGCCATAAATACAGGATCCCCGCCTTGGAGCCTGGAGCTTGGAGCTTGGAGCTTGGATTTAAACGCCTCAAAGGCCGCGATACTGACAGTCAGTATTGCCGGCTGTGAAATGATCGTCTGCTTTAAAATTTCCGGCTGGCCTTCAAAACAAATACGGGAAAGAGAGAATCCTAATACCTCATCCGCCTTATCAAAAATAGCGCGGCTTTGGGGGAATGCTTCATAAAGGTCTTTACCCATGCCCGGATATTGGCTGCCCTGTCCTGCAAAGAGATACGCCGGGCCGGTATTTACCATTTAATTATACAAGCGCCCCAGACCAGGCCCGCGCCAAAGGCATCCAAAAGCACTATGTCGCCTTTTTTGACGCGGCCCTCTTTGACCGCCTCGCATAAGGCTGTCGCGGTTGAGGCCGAAGACATATTGCCGTATTTTTCAATATTGAGATAGATCTTTTCTCTGGGGAGTTTTAATTTTTTGGCCATGGCAAGGATGATACGGATATTGGCCTGGTGAGGAATAACTAGATCCACATCTTTACATTCAAGGCCGGCTTCTTTAATGGCGACCTGCGCCGCTTCAGCCATAAGTGTTACCGCAAGCTTAAACAACTCATTACCCTGCATTTTAATATAATGCAACCGTTCATCTACGGTCTGATGAGTAGACGGCATTCTTGAGCCGCCCGCGGGGATATAAAGCAAATCTTTTTTTGAGCCGTCGCTGCCTAAATAAGCGGAAAGTATCCCGCCGGATTTTACTTCCCCTAAGACCACCGCGCCCGCTCCGTCTCCGAAGAGAACGCAGGTGTTGCGGTCCTGCCAATCCGTGACCGTTGACAAAGTTTCAGCGCCGACTACCAGCGCGAATTTATACGCCCCGCGGGAGATAAACTGCCTGGCAATCGAAATTGCGTAGACAAATCCGGCGCAGGCAGCCGAAATATCAAAGCAGACAGCGCGAGTTGCCCCAAGCGCGTTCTGCAAAAGGCAGGCCACCGACGGAAAAGGCATGTCCGGCGTGATGGTAGCGACAATAATAAGATCGATATCCTGCGGCTTCAGGCGCGCATCCTCCAACGCCTGCTTTGCCGCCTTACACGCCAGGTCGCTGGTAGCCTCATTCTTGGCGCGCATGCGCCGCTCTTTTATGCCCGTACGTGTTGTGATCCACTCATCTGAAGTATCCACCATTTTTTCCAAGGCCGCGTTGGTCAAGACCTTTTTCGGCAGATACTCACCGGTGCCAATTATTCCTACTTTTTTCATCGGCGTCTAATCCTGCTTATTCAAAGCTTCCACGATCTTCTGGGTAACCTGGCGCTCGACTTCTTCTCCCGCAGCACGGATAGCATTCATTATCGCCCTGGCGTTAGAGCGGCCGTGGCCGATCATCACTACGCCGTTTACGCCCAATAAAGGCGCGCCGCCGTATTCGGCGTAATCCATTTCTCTTTTGAATCTCTTGAAAGTACCCTTTAAAAGCAATATGCCGATCTTACCGAAAAAATTAGCCTTTAACAGGTGCCGCTTTAAAAAAATCTGGATCGCTTCAGCCGTGCCTTCAGTGACCTTGAGCGCGACGTTACCGACGAATCCGTCGCAGACGATCACGTCGCACTTTCCGGAAAAAATGGCCTTGCCTTCGACATTGCCGACAAAATTCAGTTTGCTCTTGGATAACAATTCGTAAGTCTCTTTTACAAAATCAGTACCCTTGGTTTCTTCTTCGCCCACATTCAAAAGGCCTACTGTAGGATTGGGTTTATTGAATATATTCTGCATGTAAGCGCTGCCCATGATGCCGTATTGCAGTAAATGCAGCGGCTTGGGATCAATATTTGCTCCGACATCTACGATTAGGGATATGCCTTTAATCGTCGGGGTAACAATGGCAATACCCGGCCGCTCCACTGAAGGCAACAGGCCCAGGCCGAGAGTAGCGGCACAGACAACAGCGCCGGTGTTTCCGGCGCTGAAGAAAGCGTGGGCCAAGCCATCCTTGACCAACTCCACGCCCAGCACAATAGAAGATTTCCTCTTGCGCCGCACACTGGTGGCCGGAGATTCATGCATCTCTATGACTTCTTCAGCCGGATGCAAAGTAATTTTTCCACCCTTATAACCGGTCTTATCCAAAAACGGCTTTATCTTTTCAACATCGCCGATAAGGATAATGTCATTACCGTATTCTTTGACCGCGGCCACTGCCCCATCTACTACAACTCCCGGGCCATGGTCGCCGCCCATTGCGTCTACGACTATTTTCATATTTGTCCGTTTCGCTCGTTGTGCTCGGATGTTAGCGAGGTTTAAACCTCACTAACATTGTATTGTAGGGACAGGTTTAAAACCTGTCCCTACAGATATATTTTTATTGTTTCTTCTTCATTTCTTTTACCTTGATCTCGATGACCTGTTTACCGTTATAGTAACCGCAGAGCTTACAGGCGCAGTGAGACAGTTTCGGTTGTTTGCATTGCGGGCAGGGAATGAGATTAAGGCCGGATAATTTCCAATGCGTGCGCCGTTTCCTGCCGCGCGCCTTGGAATGTCTTTTTTTTGGTAGAGGCATGTTTACTCCTTTTTAGCGATACATCTGCACTTGTGAACGTTTAAATCTGCTCCGCAAACCGGGCAAAGCCCTGAACAATCCGGCTTGCATAAAGGCTTGATCGGATAATCCAGCATGATCCCCTCCCTGATATCTTCGGTCAGGTCGATCATGTTCTGCGTCTT
>JAUYEC010000025.1 GCA_030691585.1 Candidatus Omnitrophota bacterium | reverse complement strand
TTGAAAAGAAAACAGTCTGTTTTTTCTGCAATAAGGACCTTACGCGGCTTACCCGTAACCCGCAATCCCGAGCTATATCTTCCATGGAAGGATTCACGTTACCTGCCTGCATTAATGATTCCCGCACAGTTTGGATTTTTTTAAGCTGAGACATTTCCGACGGCTTAAGCCGGCCTTCTTTGTGGATTTGATCAATTATGCGCTGCTTCATCCTTGTTATTGCAAACGGTTTAAAACGCGGGTCGGAGCTTTGCACTCCTTCAAAAATTTCCCGTAAACCGGCATAAGCCCCGCTTACATACATAAGAGGATCGCCAACCCCGGTTTTCCGGGCGTAATTTGAAGACAGCCCTTGCATAATAGGGAGATATTCTCTCACCAGTTCTTCCGGTAATTGTTTCTCCGAAAATTCAACGTTATGCATTTTGAGAATATGTTTTAAGAACTTGCCGCCGGCTAATTGCAGTCTCGAATGAGCGAATGCTTCTTGCAATGCTTTTATGTGATTGCCGTCATAATACTTTACTGCTTTTTTATGCAGCGCCTGATTAAGCCCCCAACAACAGAAATGCGCGTGCGTAATCCTGTATATCTGACCGGTCAATTGCTGAAGCTGTTGCTCGCTAATTTTGTCGATATTTTCATAAAGCTCTTCAATTAGCGGAACTTCGCGAAATACCGTAAAACGTATTGAGGCATCGGCCCTGGCCTTTGTCTTCCAGTCAAGTTGAAAACCCAGCGGATCCAGCCTTAGATCGGAAAATGTCGCGCGCAGGGCCTCTATATAACTGCCCTTAAATTCGGGCGCAATATTCCGATTAAGAGCGCTGCTTAATCCCCATGCCCTGAAACAGCCTTGGCCAATGCTATAAATATCACCCGCCAATACCTTAACCTGACTCGAGGTAAGCGCTCGCAGATTACGATACCGTTCCATAATCCGATCGGGCGCTTTTTTTGATAAAACATACCGGATCGTTTCCAATCGTTGTTCCGGAGATGCCCAATCCAGATCAAAACCGAGAGAGTTTAATCCTAAATTTTCAAAAGACGCGATAAGCGCCTGTTTATAATTTCGATGGAAATAATCCTGTCTCAATGCCCCCTTCAAACCATAAGTAAGAAAAAAGCCTTGTGAAATTTTATAAATATCTTCTCTGAGATGTTCTCTCTGGTCTTCATTAAGTTCATCAAGCCTGCCGTAACGTTCAATGATATCCGGGTGATGCGTGCCGACGGCATCTCTAACATTATCTTTTCCTTGCTCTAAGCCCGCCGTCCATACATAAATCTTCGCAAAATTCTGTGCCCGGCGCCGTATAAAGGCCCCTTTACTCAATCCTAATCGAGGATCGTTAAATATTGCCATTAAGGCTTCATAATGCGTGCCGTTAAAAAATTTTATTCGTTTCTTTTGTAAAATTATTGCCAATCCCCATGCTGTAAAATGGGCGGCTGTGATCGAAAGGATATTCTCGCGAAGAGTTCCTACTTCCTCTTTTGTCAGTTTCCATATCCTGTCACAACTACGGACAATATGGGGGATTTTGCGGGAAAGAACGAATCTTACCGACGCCAATGCCCTTTCCAGCGCAGACCAGTCGAGTTTAAATCCTAAATCATTAAGTTTTAATTTAGGGAACACCACTTTTAACATTTCTATATAACTTCCTTTGAATTCCGGGGCGACTTTTCTATTAAAAGGCGCCTGCACATTCCACATTGAAAAATGATCTTTGCTAAGTTTATAGAATTCATCCTGTAATGCTTCGCGAGCTTCGGCGTCTCGTTCATCCAACACGTCGTATCGCCTTACCAGATCCGGCATATGTTCGGACACTACATATCTGATCGAAGCTGCGCATTCATCAGGAGTCTCCCATTTAAGCCCGAATCCAAGCCTGTCTAAATTGAGATCGGGGAAAGCGGCCTTTAAGACTTCGATATGGCTATGATGAAAATATTCTATCAATCTGTCGCCCGCGCGAGGGGCTATCGCATTTGAAATACCCCATAGAAAGAAGTGGCCCTCAGTAATAGAATAAATATCCTTTCTTAATGCCCGCAATTCTGCTTCTGAAAGCGTGCGGAGCTTTTTGTATTGCGTTAGCATATCCGGCTTATATCTGACGAATGCATGATGAATATTTTTTATCGCCTGATCCAGAGAATCCCATGAATAATTATCTACCATGATAACGCCGTATTTATCCAATTCATCGGGATGCTTTTGAAAATACCGATAAAGATTGCCTGCCGACACGCCGAGTTTCGTGGCGGCTTGCGGCACGGTTAAACAATCCAACGATATTTTCCCCGCCGCACGCTCCAGAACAGCGGCAATAGTTTTCATTTTTTTAATGTCATAGACAGAGTAAGCCTCGGGATATTTTTTCAAGTATTGCCACAGCCGCTGCGGCGAAAGATGCATAATATCGGCCACAATATATATACCTTTACCGGAGATCTTCGCTTGGTATATTCTTAAGAGATTCTCAACCTCACGATCTAAGACAGCCGGGTTTCTCTTTTTACTCGCCGCTTTTTCTTCATTCTGCGCGTCAACGGCAGAAGATACGCCCATAGCGCTCTCATGCCCCGCCGGCGCGGCAGGCTTTCCCGATCCAAAGAGAAAAAATAATCCATTTTCGTAAAAAAGCTGTCGCGAACGAGCAAAATATTCAGCTTGCTCGATCTCTATCTGTACAATAGTCCCTGAATACATTTCGTTTATTGCGCAGATCTGTTTGACGCCATTTGCCCGCAGGTTCTCTAGTTCGTTCAGGACACTTGGAACTAAAACTAAAGCTGTCGTTTTCCCGGGCCTCTCTTTTTGTCCTTTTCTTTTTTCAGGAATCAACTGGCTTTCCTCTTCTATAGCTTCGGAAGCGAATCTTGTAACGCGTTTACGCACTTCCCACTGGAACTGAACCTTAGGCATGCCCAGTCTTAAAATGCCTTTTTCTGCCGCCTCAACGATCTCCGGGGGCAGCATCGAGTGCGCCCGTGAAACAATAGTACTTATATTTACGCTAGTAATCAGATTTTTTGTAATCAGTCTTTTTTTATCTGAAGTACGGCCGCAGTTCTCGCCAGGATATCTTAACGCAAAATCTTTATTAGCAGCCCGCATCACAATTTCATTACCTATCGCAAGGCCATCGTAACCTTCCCTTGCCAGCACCTGTCCGAATACATCCAAATCATCCATCCCAACTCTCGGTAAACAAAGAGAAACTGCAGTCTTCAGCCCCGGTGTAGGAACAGCCAGCGCTACAGCCGCTCTATAAAAGAATCCCACAATCCCTCTTCTGTCTTGGAATTTCTGAATTTCGGCAGTTATTTCCTTTATCAGCGCGCCTGCCTGCGCTGGATCGACTTCCCTCAATACCCGGCTCTTGATTCTTTCACTAGCAACTCGTACACCTTCAGGCGTATTAGGTCTTATTTCATCTAAGACTTCGGCAACTAACCGTTCCAAAATTATAGAACCTGAAGATTTCCGACAGGCGTTGTTAGGCTCCCTTTTGTCGGGCCCCGCCGGCGCGGACGCGGCAGCACCACTTGAGTTACCTATATCAAAGAGTAATTGTCCCTGAGGATTAAATATGCGCATAAATCTTCTAGGGAATCTCTGCGTTATAATATCGCGCAGTTCTGGAGCGTATTCGTTTGATGTTATAATTGCGGCAATTGCCTCAGGAGGTATGATTCCTTCGTATAAAACCTCATCCCAGAAAGAAGAAAAAAGCATTTCCCCACATTTAATACCATGAAATACCCGACAGTGTTCTCTATAAGGATAATAGATGTACCCTGTAGAATCTCCGAAACCTGTTCCGATGGCCTCAAACTTATCAACATTTATCTCTACCCACGAAGAATCCAGAATAAAAACAACGTTGCAATCAATACCTTCATACAACCCCGGAAACATTTGGTTTTCTGTTAAACGAGGACCGTAGATTCGACGAATAGAACAGCCTTCATAACCGCCATATCTATTCACCATACTCAAAGAAACATGACCTCTATATCCCGCATCAGGATCATTCTCGTAATTCGTAGGTAAAAATACCCGAGAAACTTTATCCCACGGTTTAATACCTTCCGATAATATATCGATCAAACGCTCACGGTTCGTTTCTCTGCCTGCGGCGTCTCCTTTTTGACGCTTACCATGCAAAAGTAACCCCGGAGTATTGATATCTAAAACAGACACAGATTGCTTCTCGGAAGCATTGGGCATCTCTCCATCTTCTCTCTGCCCCGCCGCCGCGGCGCTGGAATCACGTAACTCATTATTGTTGTGCCGCACTACAAGCCGGCCTGTCCCCGGAAAAGAAAAAGGCGAATTAAAAAGACCGCAACTGCTTTGTCTTCTCGCATACAAACCCGGTTCGGGCACAGGCAGACGAGGATGGGAACAATTACTTGCCCTACCGCGCGCCGCTGTAGGCGTGCAAAAACCGGGAATTAAGTATCGTGTCCCCGGAATTTCCGGAATTTTCCTTGAAGCAACCCGCCCCGCCGACGATGACGCCTCAAACAAAGCTATCTGTTTAAATAAGCAAAAATTGACGCCGTCCGAAATAACTTCTTCGCTAAATCTTAAAAATTCTACGGCTTCATCTTTTAATATTTCACAAAAGATATGCGGGCCAAAAACAGTCATATGGGAATTCCTGAATTCGAGCCATTCGGCATGTTTACGCGTTGCCTCAGGAGGCCATTGCCTGTCAGGCCACTCATAGTAATACCCAAATTCGCGATCCGAGGCACCGGCATCAAAACCTCTTGACACCTTCAGCTCACGGCAAAGCCGTAAATAAGTGCCCGCGTCTTGTCTTGAAGAAAAATAAAAATATCTCATTCCATACATACCAACACTCACACTGAACAGCTTTATCCCTCTTTTTTTCATAAGCTTTTCGCATAGTTCAGGATTAGGGGCCATTATAGCTATATGAACAAAGGGGGCGCCGTCTTTAAGCACTCTTCTTATTTCACTTAAAGCACGCGCCTGATCCTCAAATGTGTCCATGCTTTCTAAGCTAATTAACGCGCCAACGGAATTATTAAAATATGGAAGATGATACACGCTGCCCTCTTTCACGTATTTACCCCATTTACTTCCTTGGGCTTTCTTGATAGCCGCCTTGTTCCATTCTATGCCTTCTAAGCCATTTTTTAACGGGCTTTCTTCTAAAACACGCCCTAAGGCGCCTGCTCCGGAACCTATTTCCACAATTGTCCCGGCACAGGCAGGTATAATCCTTTCCAGGTATGCCCGGATCGTTCTGCTTTGCTTGCTGTTCATACAACAGCTATAAACCTGGGTTGTAAACGGATTAAAATAGGCCTTCATTTGAACGGGGTCCCCGTAAACAACATGACTGGCCGTAACTTCCGTATCAGGATCGAACGCAACACCGGATTTATTAATCCGTTGCCTGTAAATTTCCGCCTCTTTTTCCAGGCAATATAATTCTTGCTGCGCCCCTCGGACATAAGGCCTGACAAGAGCACGAATACCATGCCTTCCCCGCGCCAGTTCTTCACGAAAAGCCTCTAAATGATCGGGATCGCCCTGGCCTTCAAACATTTCTCCTTCGCGATGATGGTCGAAATCCCAGAATGACTTCATTTCTGTTTTATAGATATCGAATATGATCCGATAAAAGTATTCTACAATTCGCGATATTGATTCCGCGTAACCTTTTCTTAAAGGTAAAAGCCGGGCTTTTTCCCGCAGGTTGTTTAAATGTCTTTTTAGGCAGGGTTCAAGGCCCCAATTTACAAGATAATCATAACGGCCATCTTGCTTCATATAATGCCGGAATAAATAGAATAAAGACAACATCCTTAACACATAGGCCTTGGGGTAAAGGTACGGATCTCTATCTCTGCTATTTTGACCATAATTGCTAACCCCAAGCAGGACATTCCATATTTTGTCCTCCACGTGATTAAGCGGGCCGTCTCTATCGAACACGGCGTTGCCATATTGTATCGCCGGGTCAAGAATAAGCGACAAATTGTGCCATTCATGGTCATTTAGCCCGCAGATCATTTGCATAGACGTGTTATCTCGCAATCCCTGCGGCAAAAACGAATCTAAGCGGGACGTTCCCCCAGGTATCACCCCTCCATTCTCTTTCCTATCGCCATTTAATGGGTTATGATTTCCCTCTTGTCGATTCCGCCCCACCGGAGCGGACGCGGCAGGATTCGGACTCCCGTCTCTGTAGTGACAGCACACTGTGCTGTCACTACTGGCTTCGTTGCTCTTCGGCTGCCCCTCCTCCGCGGCGCGGCCGCCCCTGCCGGCATCAGGAAAGATCGCAGCGATACGGCCGTTGTTTTTAAATGCAGCGACGTTATTGTAATATTTATGCCGGTGGAAAGCGTAGGGAAAACCTGCGAGTTGTCCGATTACGGGGATCAGATACGGCCACCTGAACCCAAGGCCCTTCCACCAAAAATACAGGTGGTCTCCGGGCTCGGCGGGCCCAATAGGAAACACTTCTTTGTCTTTCCAGCGGTATATATATGTATGCGCCTGGCCGAAAAGAATCGCGCTAATGACATAAAGGATGGGGGTAGTAATCCAAAGAATTTTCCAGAATTTAAATGTGAAAAATATTCCCCACCAACCCAGCACTACCAAAGAAGGCCACAAGAGAAACAATGTTACGGCTACAGGCACAATATTAAGCAGGAAGAAAGAAAAGAACCATTCCTCCCGATGCGCGATCTGGGCCATACGCTTTAACCTGGCCTGAAAATTGTCGCCTCTTATCAGGCCCAGGTTATCCAAAAATCTCCACCACCAATAGATCATCCCCAGCGGCCGCTCCGGAGCGCGCAACTGACTATTACGATTAGGGTTAGAAACGTGAAGGGTGGTACTTGGGGGAACGTCCCCGGGAACTTTAGTTATAACACTACGGTCACCATTAGATGCTTTCATCCCGCCTGCTAGACAAACTAATCCGAATAACCCCCAAGGCGCCGACATCAGTCCCTGCGCGCCCGCGGCGGCGTGGGGCTGGATGAGGCCGGCCAGCGGCGGCAAGTGCTGCCCGGCCGCCGCGTATAACTGCGCGCCGCCGAAGTACCAAAACGCCGCCGCAATTAGAGGAACTATCAAAATCCCCAATAACCACATTGAACCTGCGATGCCGCGGCGAACGCCTTTTCCTTGGCCCTGAGTCGGACTGATCGAGAAAGATAATAAGGGACTAATCCGCTTCAGAATTGGGCCGAAAAATGACCTCATTGCTGGATGATCTACAGGATCAAGTTCATCAAGACTGGATTCAACCAACGTCTCGGCCGAATCAGCAACACTTTTGACGATTACTTTTCCCCCGGCGGTAACCATTACTTCAGGAAAAACCAAAGGAATAGGATTCATATCAGTAACTGCTTCCATATCTATCTTTAAGCATAAAGGACCAGCCTGCTCTGCCAGCTTAAGCCGCCTTAGAAAATCACCGCCCCGGCCTTTTTCTTCCTTAATTCTTACAGTTAGTATTGCAAGCTTCCCAAACTCATTTGGATATTTTAGATAATCGATAAAAAATTGGGGCAACCCGTTTGAATAACTCCCAGAGCTTATTTCTCTCTCAACAATTGCAGATACAAAAGATTTCCTGTCGCTATATTTTATACCTGCCCGCTTCAACACCTTAGAAAGAATTTTAACGGTAGCACGGTTCAATAAAGAAGGACTTGGGGTTAGCTCAACGTAAATATCCCTCAATAACGGCCCCAGGGTTTTTATTATATTTAAATAACGCCTTACATAGGCTTTAATGAGCCGCCTTGGAACCCTGCGTCCGCCTGTTTTATATATAGCCTGAATTAGGCCGTAACGCGGTGAACATAAATGTAAAGAAAGCTGGAAGAAACACTTATTCTTCATTTCGTCCGAAATTGAATCGGATGAAAAAAGATTAATTATATTTTCCGTCGCCGTCTGAGTCCGCGCATCATCTTTATCCCATCCCACTGTAGTGATATCTAGGTCTATTTGCTTGCCGCTTCTTAAAGCAAATTCTACATAACCGTCGGAATGAATCCGAAAAAAAGGATCCCCACGGCGTAAGAATTCATCCCTCTGAGATCCGACTTCTACCTTCAGCCCTTCACGTTCAATTTTCCTTATCACTATAGGCGCAGGCCAGTGTCTGGCGGCGAAGAAACCGTTACCTCTACTACAATGCTGACACGGCTGCATACAGAAACGACTGGTGTGCGGAGCAGAAATATCTATATCTTTCAAATCAAACCAATCAATCCAATTTTTTTCGCCTCCTGTTTCAATATCTATATGCTGCGGATCGGGCATCAAGGCCAAAACTTTATCAGCCTCTCCTATTAAGCTAAAATTATTTCCCTTTATTTCGCCAATAATATTCGCTACCCTTCGCCAGGTTTCCCGGCCGTAATTGCTGAGTATCTCCTGATAAACAGTAAACATAAGTTCCATTCTTCGCAGCCTGGCCAGTAGTTGTTCTATTTCTTTTTCCGGCAACCCGCCGCCAATCCGGCCGGTTCTAGCCAAGTATCCGCCTAACCAAGAAAATAATGCAAATGCCCGCCCCGCCGGCGCGGCGCGGCGGTGCGTGTTATCAGAATCTCTCATCCCGCCTGCCAGACAAGCTAACCCCAGCCAAGCCCCTATCCCCGCGTATTGCCCCAGCAGGCCTTGCGCGCCCGCGGCGGCGTGGGGCTGGATGAGATTGACGAAATGCTGCCACTGCTGCGCAGCCGCTTCGCAAAGCCCCGTCCATCCACCAAAGTGAGTAAGTGCAACCACTGTAACAGCTGCGAACGCTACCACTACGACAAGCGGAGTTATCCTTACGATACCGCGGCGAGCACCCTTTCCTAGCTCCCGCGCTGAGGGTTTATTATCAGGCCGATTAATAGATTTTATATATTTCATAAGAAAAACAAGAAACGGAAAAAGTAAAACTGGCAAGCCGCAAAACACCCCAAATATCCAATACCACATTGTTTTCATACCTTTTTTGAATTGTTTGCACCATGCATTAAACTCCTGTTGAAACTGATCAATATTATCTTTGATTTTAACCACAGAATCGCTGTCTTGTTTCAGCTGCCGCTTTAGCTTCTTAATGCCGTAATTTACGTCGTATATCTCCCGTTTCATAACGGACAGCTCGTCTTTTAATCCTCGGATTCGTCCTTCGAAATCGTTGGGATCCGTTGTACCGGAGCAATCAATTGTTTCTTGCCCACAATCAGAACAAGGATTTTCTAATACTTGCGCCTTGAGAGACTGAAACGGCAATATTAGAAATAAACCTATAATTACAATAAGACGGAGCTTAGATGCCAGCTTCAATAATGCGGAAGTTCTTTTTCCGCTGTCTTTCCCCCGCCCCGCCGGCGCGGCGGGCCTAGGATCCGGCAAGCCATCCCGGTGATTCCGCGGCGAAAAAGGACCTAACTTATTCACTCTTGGGCTTATTAAATCCGTCGGGTCAAACGATCCCGGGTCACCGTCTTCGCCGGGACAGGTTCGGCCTCCAAACGGATAACATCGGTAATACGAACTGCCTTGCGTGGGGCCCGTCGTGCCTCTTCTCGTGCCGCCGCTTCTGCCCTTTTTACCTTTTAGATACCCCGCGTTTCTTGATTTTGTAATAATCCGGATATATCCTTTCTCTACTCCCATTCGTATTGTACTTACACTTACGTTAATTTGACGGGCCTCCTCTGATTTGCTAGGATGAAGCACTAAACGGTATACATCATTGAAATCCTCTACCGCACCGAAAGAAGATAATCGAAAGTACAAACTCCCTCTTTTAACGCCTATTACCGTAGCAGAAGTAAGTATTTTTTTACCTTTTAAACTTGCAAAGCTGCCGCCCTGAAAATTAAACTGAATCACATCGCCAATTCTGGCAACATAAGGAGCACCTGAATGTGTAGCTAGTACCTGATAGAAGGGTTCTCTTGCTACTTTGACTCTGCCTTGCTTGAGCTCCTCTAACGTGATATGCTCCAGAGGTGGATTGAGCAGATTTTTCAGAGACGGAGTATCATTCATACCCCAGCCATCGGTTATATCTGAATCGGTTATCGTAGAACCGGTTATCGGAGGATATATACCGATGTATGACAGGGGCGTCTTGGAGGTCAACTGTCCTAAAACCATTATCCGCTTAATCATTATATTTGGAAGCGCCACCAATGAAAGACTTTCTGGGTTTGCACTTGGCAGGCTTATATATGCGATATCGCCTACAGCTAAAGAAGAGACTCTTTTTATCTGTTCTTCTGCATCTGTTTTGCCTTTTAGAAGCTCTACAACCGGCCCTTCCATTAAAGGCCTGCTTTCACCACAGCCGTAAAATGTAACAAATTTCAACCATTTATCCGCTAAATTTTTAATATCGCTCACAATTTCTGGAAAGGCGCCTGCTGAACGCTCTTGAATGTCCCTGGTAAGCTCTATGAAAGCAGCGCCTGCCATTTTTTCATTGCCAAGGTTTTTGTCAGGATGCAGTTTCTGAGCTAAACTCCTATAAATACGTTTCAATTCTTCTCCGGAAGCTGCGCCGGCAATCTTTTCTCTATAGTCCACCATAAGTAAATCAATCTTTGCCTGAAATTCATCTGCGGCCAGAGACGCCAGGTATCGCAATTTTACTTCCTTTTGCGGCGGCATCATTGCCAATATATCGGGATGATTATTCTCGAGATATTCAAGCAAAGCGACTGGTGTCGTTATGGCAGGGCTTTCTTTTAAAAGGCGTTTTATGGCGGCCTCAAAATCCGGAGAATTGGAGACGTTTCTATCTTTCCCGCCCTTACCCGGCCCCGCCCGCGCGGCGCTGGATCTTACTTTAGAATCGCCTCGATTAAATCGTATCCGCGCGCGACCGGATCCAAAAGAAACATTTTCCAACAACTGCCTCACGCCGTCTTCCGAAAACTCCCCTGCCGAACGCGAATCATCCACAAGTGGCGCCGCCCGATAATGCGCCGGCTCCGCTGTCTCCGCCGGTTTCGCCTTATTCGCTTGACTTACTCTGAAAAGTGTAGTATCTTTCTTACTAGGAAGAGGAGGATCAAGATGAACGCAAACATAATCGGAACCTTGGAAATGCTTGAGGAGAAGATAGAGAGCATTAAATGGATGCTGGTAGAGACTGCTTCCCATAAAACCAACCTCCCGCATACCCTCAATGCCATCAGAAAGAGTGCCGGGATACTGGGCGCGGCCTACCCCAAGGGCGCTCCTATGGAAAACAAATTGCGCAAGGAATGGCGAATTAATGAATCTCGGCGCAACAATTAAGGAATGAAATACCTTATAGACACCAACATTATCATAGACCACCTGCGCGGCGACGCAACCGTCACTTCCTTCTTCGAAGGTATCGAAAACAAGAAAATTAGGGCCAGTATCTCCGTTATCAACGAGTACGAGCTCTTGAGCCTGCCCAGCCTCAACCCCAGCCAGGAACAAGAGATTATTTCCTTCCTGAGTATCTTTGCGGTAATGAATATTACCTCTTCTATTGTCAGAATCGCCGCGCGGTTCCGGAGAAAATACGGCAGCGGTTTGGTGGATTCTCTCATTGCCGCCACTGCCCACAAGAACAAATCCACCCTTATTACCCGCAATACCAAACATTTCAAAAGTATCAAGGAAATCCGTATCCAAAGCATCTAAATGAAGGATAAAATTTCTAAGTTCATGTCCCTTGAGGAAACACGCAGATTTTGGGATACGCACGATTCCACCGAATTTTTGGATGAACTCACGCCTGTCAGGGTCAAATTCCTCCGGCCGAGGGGAAAAATAATCTCGTCGGTCCTGTTGCGAAAGCGTCATACCACACATACTCACCATAGCTAAATCCTGCCCCGCCGGCGCGGGATTGCGCCAATCTGCGCGGTGCGGGTCTATCCAGCAGCCCCTACCGCTCCTGCGAATATACCTACCCTCTGGGAAGGCACCGGCGTCTTGCAGCAAACCTAAATGTTCCAGCCGCCCGTAACAGAGCCGCACATAGCCGTTAGCCGGATCAGCACCCGGCAGCGCCATCCGATAGCGCGGCTTATCCGGCATCAACTCATTCCCCAGCGCAGGCGGCAGTTGATTGTACGCAATACTCTGACGGCTGCTAACTGATGCGCTAAAACTATCGTCTTTTGTTCTGGCAGCCGAAGATTTAGAAGGTGTATAAGAACGCATATCTATATTTGAAGAAGATAATTTTATAGCCTGCACCTGGCTTCCGGCATCTAAATTTTGCCTGCTTTCCCAAGTTACAGTATTGACATAGACCCCCTTGCATAATACGTATGAGGCATCTGCATCAAAAACTATACCCAGCTCGTCTGTGCTTGCGATACCCATATGCCAGAGAAGCGCATATAGCAATAAAGCCTTATCTCTATGGTTGCCCCCCTTAAATATCACCTCGTCAGGCATAGCTATCCTTTCAGTAGTGCCGAATATAGATTCCTGGCCTTCTATTTGCCTGACAAAATGCACTGCCTCCAGTAAGGTGCTTAGCTCTCCAGCCTTCTGGCGGGTATTTGACTCTCTCAATGCCGCTAAAAGATAAGCCTCGGGGCACCTCACCCTAAGGCTGCGATAACAATATATGGCCTCTTCATATATTGAGCCGGGATTTTTTTTAGCCTCAGCAATTACTGCCTGCCGATATTGGACGGCATTTGCAAAATCTAAAGGATCCAGAATGGACTCCTGCGGAGGCTGGAATCGCATGCCATCAATATTTAACGCAAGCTCTATGTTAAAATCCTTCCTTAGCTTTTCGTGCAACTCTTGAATTTTATCCTGCGTAATAGCGGATATTCCCGCCCTTCTATCAAAGCAACCTCCAATGTTTACAATACCTACAATTTCTTCTCCTCCTGATATTTTTGCACGTGCCTCTTCGCTGACTTTGCCACCATTATTCATTCTCCGCGGGTCAAAGCAGTGTCTGTTATTAGTGATAAAGCCGGTACCTTCATCTAAATATGTAAAGGCGTGTGTTTTGGTGAGAAAAATAAAGATGTTTCGCGGAGGAAATCTTCCCCATAGGCACAAAGCAGCCGCCCATAACTCAGCTAAAGCCAAACATTTCCCGCTGCCCTTTCCGTCTTCAGTCATAGTTCTGCAAGCATCCATTAACTCAATAATTTCGTTCTTCCAACGGCCAAGTTGCACCACCGGATCTTGATCAAAAAGTTTTAATATGTTAAAATTAGGAAAAAGCGGGCGAATTCTTTTATAAAAGGCAATTGTTTCTTGTAAATTTATGCCTA
>JAUYEC010000203.1 GCA_030691585.1 Candidatus Omnitrophota bacterium | reverse complement strand
TCAAAGGCAAGGCAGAATTAAAATCGCGTAGGGGCGGGTTTGAAACCCGCCCCTACAGGAAGAAACAATATGAAAACATCCGTATATTATAAGTCGAAAGAGAAGATTGTGAGTGTGCTGATCCACCTACTTTTGATCAGTGTTTCCATCACCTGTCTTTTTCCGCTTATCTGGATGATCTCCTCGAGCTTCAAGACCCAGGATACGATCTTTAAGGATATGTCGCTGGTTCCCGCAAAGTTCCATTTTGAAAATTATATCCAGGCCTGGCAGCAGGGTGGGTTTGGCCGCTATTTCTTAAATAGCATATTTTACACTGTTGCGGTAGTCATCGGCATTGTGATTATTTCTTCTATGGCCGCTTATGCTTTTTCGCGCCTCAGGTTCCCCGGACGGAATTTGCTTTTTTGGGTCTTTATAGCGGCGATGATGATACCGGTGCCGGGAAGTTTCGTTCCGCTCTATGTTTTATTGAATAAATTGCACCTGCGCAACACCGCCGCGGGTTATATCCTGTGTATGATTTGCGTAGGTTTATCCACAAGCATATTTTTGTTCAAGACTTTTTTTGACAAGATGCCCAAAGAGCTCGAAGATGCCGCGCGCATTGACGGCTGTTCGAAATTGGGCATCTGGTGGCATGTGGCTTTGCCGCTTGCCAAGCCTGTGCTGGCGGTGGTGGTGATTTTTAACGTGCTCAACGTCTGGAACGAATACGTCCTGGCCCTGGTCATTTTTGACAGCCGGCCGATGATGCCGCTGCAAGTGGCACTTAACACTTTTCGCGGAGAGTTCATCACCCAATACCCGTTATTGATGGCGGGCCTCTCCATTGCCGCCTTACCTATTATATTAGTGTACATCCTGATGCAGAAGTATATCGTCAAGGGCGTTACAGCTGGAGCCGTGGTAGGATAATGAAGATAAATCCGAAATCCGAATATCGAAATTCGAAACAATGTTCAAATACCCAAAACTCTAATGCTCAGAACAATGACTGTAGGGACAGAATACTATTCTGTCCCTACAATTCGAACATTAAGACATTTGAACATTCGGATTTGTTTCGGATTTCGTGCTTCGTGCTTCGGATTTTTGTAGTTTTATTTATTTTTTCTTCTGTTGCTTTTGCCGAAGACAAACCGGCCGTGCCGACCTCCGGCGAGCTGCTCGTTAAGGCCTGGGAAGCGCACGGCAATAAAGACATTGAAGGAACTTTTAAATATACTAACCAGGTCATTGAGTTATACGGCGCCGAGGCGGATAAACAGCAGGCAGGCTTGACTGCTATGCCTAAAGCGCGGCCGGACATCGAGGCAGTGCAGTCTCTTAATGATGTGGCCACCGCTTATTTTATCCAGGCCGAGTCCTACCGCGACCAGGGCAAGTATGACGAATCAATAGGGGTTTTTAAGACGGTGATCGATAAATATTCCTATGGCCAGGCCTGGGACCAGCGCGGCTGGTTCTGGAGCCTTGCCAAGGCCGCGCAGGAAAGTATAGACAAGGCCATTGGTACAGTGCCTGCTGTGCCGCCGCGGGAGACGCCGGCGGATAAAAAAAGGGTCAGCCAGTTGCCGACGCGCATTGTGCTTTATGACCCGGGCAAAGAAGATTTTGTGGACTATGAACAATACGGCGAATTCCAGAATGCCGGCACTAAAGATTATAAATACGTGGTCAAGAACCAGGAAGGCCTGATCGCGGCGGCGGGAGAGGGGATATATCCCAACAGCACATCCGTCAGATGGGACCCCGAATTCAAAAAGGCGCTTAAGGAAGGCAGGCTGGAGGGGTCGCCGTGGGATTTCATGCATTCTCCTGACCTGGAAGCGGCGTTCCTGAAATGGGCGACCTGTTCCGAGCCGCAGGGGGTCAAATTATTTTATACCGGACTGATCCTGGAAAAAGCGGGGCTCGTAAAACATGCCTTGAAATGTTATTACGCTATTGTGGTGCATTTTCCCGGCGCCTACGGCTGGACCTACTGGCATACGCCCTGGTATGTGGGGCAGGCGGCGATCGCCAAGATAAATTTCCTGCTTAAAGAAAATACCGGCCTGGGTTATAGGCTCTCCGGAGCGGATATCCGGGTCACCAACGGTTATGATAACGATATTTCAAATGATATCGTCATCGCCAGCCCCGGTAAGTTCGTCAAGAAGGGCCTGCTGGAGAAATTCAAATTTAAGCAGGACACCAGCCTTTTAAGTGTAAAAAGGCGGCTGGGCAAGGGCAAGGTGCATCTTCTCCAGTATGAGACCGGCGATTGGCAGTTGATAGTGGAGCAAAAACCGTATATAATAAAGGGGATTACTTATGCGCCCACCAAGGTAGGCCAGTCCCCGGACAACAACACCCTGGGCAATTGGATGGAAGAGGATTCCAACAATAACGGCAAGGCTGACGGGCCGTATGACGCTTTTGTGGACAAGAACCGTAATAACCTGCAGGACAAAGACGAGCCGGCGCTGGGTGATTTTAAGCTGATGAAAGAAATGGGGGTCAACACTATCCGCCTGTATCACCATCCGCTCAAGATCAAAAAAGAAGTCCTGCGCGAACTTTATAGTAATTACGGCATCAGGGTGATCATCGGCGATTTCCTGGGTAAATACGCCATCGGCTCGGGTGCTCCCTGGAATCCCGGAACGGATTATAATAACCCGGAACAAAAAAAGAATATGCTCTTAACGGTCACGGAAATGGTGTTGGAGCATAAAGACGAGCCGTATCTTTTATTCTGGCTGCTGGGTAATGAGAACGTCTATGGCTATGCCTGCAATGCCGATAAGGACCCGGACGCGTTTTTTAAATTCGTCAATGAAGCGGCGCTGTTGATAAAGTCGCTGGACCCCGAGCATCCGGTGGCCATCGGTAACGGCGACATATTGTTTTTGGATAAATTCGGCAAGGACGCACCTGACATTGATATTTTTGGCACCAATGCCTACCGCGGAAATTACGGTTTTGGCCGCATCTGGCGGCAGGTAAAAGAAGAAGCGGACCGCCCGGTGTTTATTACCGAATTTGGCTGTCCGGCTTCTGCCGAAGGCAAAAATACCGAGGAGGTAGAGGAGCTGCAGGCGCAATATCATCGCGCCGCCTGGGAGGACATCGAGCATAATACGGCATTCTCCGGAGGCGAGGGTAACGCCATCGGAGGTATTGTGTTTGAGTGGCTCGATGAATGGTGGAAGGCCTATGAGCCGGGCCTCCATGATACCAAGGGCTTATGGGCCGGGCCGTTCCCCGATGGCTTTATGCACGAGGAATGGCTGGGCATGAGCGGCCAGGGCGACGGTAAATTAAGCCCGTTTTTAAGGCAGTTACGCAAGTCATATTATACTTATAAAAAGTTGTGGAGGTGAGAAAGGAGGCAGGCTATATTCATTAGAGGCGCTGACGACAAACAAGCGATATTGAATTTAAGCATTTTGAAGTCTTTGATCAACCGGTAAAAAGCGTTTAACAAAAAACAGGAGGTGTGGTAATGAAAAGGCTATGGATCATTTTGGCGGCATTGATAATGGTGCTGCCGGCAAGCGCCCTTGCAGAGTATGAGGAAATGCCTGCAGAGCAGCCAAAAGAGTTTTCGGTTTACACGGACAAGAATGCCCGCGATAATCATTTCATCGTCTCGGGATGGATGGGGGATTACGGGGATGTAAAACTTAATGACCAGGCAACAATCAATCCGCATTCCGGCACGGCCTGCCTTGAGTTTGATTATACCGCGAAAAAAACACAGGGCCAGGGCTGGGCAGGTGTTTATTGGCAGAACCCGGCCAATAACTGGGGTAATAAGAACGGGGGTTTCAACCTTACCGGCATGAACAAGCTGACCTTTTGGGCGCGGGGCGCAAAGGGCGGTGAGGTGATCCAGAAATTCATCGTCGGCGGCATCAAGGGCACGTATCCGGATTCAACCAGCGTGGAGATGGGGCCGGTGGAGCTAACCGACGTTTGGAAGCAATATACGATCAACCTGGCCGGCAAGGACCTCTCTTACATTAACGGAGGTTTTGGCTGGACCACTACCGCGGACCTTAATCCCGAAGGATGCGCATTCTACGTTGACGACATCAAATATGAGTCGGACGCGACTATGCAGCCAGCGGCGAAAAAAGTCGAGGATGTGCCTTTTTATGTCTATGCCGACCGCACTTCAGCCAAGAACCATTTTGTCTCTTCCGGCTGGATGGGCGATTATGGCGACATAAAATACGACGGCGCCTCAAAAGAGGACGCGTATTTAGGCGACAGCTGCATCAAGATCGTCTACAGCGGCAAGGCCAGTCAGGGTGCGCGTTGGGCGGGGATACTTTGGCAGAATCCGGCCAACAACTGGGGCAACGTGGACGGCGGATATGACCTATCCAAGGCCACTAAGCTTACCTTCTGGGCGCGCGGCGCCAAAGGCGGTGAGCGCATTGAGGAGTTCAAGGCCGGAGGCATTATGGGAGAATTCTCCGATTCCGACAGCGCCGTGATCGGCCCGGTCATCCTGAATAAGGATTGGACCCAATATACCATTGACCTCAAAGGTAAAGATATGTCCTATATCATCGGAGGCTTCTGCTGGGCGGCAAACATTGACAATAACCCGGAAGGCGCCACGTTCTACCTGGATGAGATCAAGTTTGAATGAAGTTCTGTCGAACCGTAACCACCCTTCTGTTCGCTTTTGGGCTGGCAGCCGCGGGCTGCCGGCCCAAAGCGCCGGCCGTGTATGTTGAGAAATTTAAAAACGGCCATTATCAGCTTAAAACAGGGGGTAAGCCTTTTGTAATAAAGGGCGTCTGTTACAATCCTGTTCCTATAGGTAAGAACCACGAATACGATTGGTGGTCGGATCCTAACAAGCCCTGGATCACCGATGGCAAATTGATGCAAGAGATGGGTATTAATACCATCAGGATCTACCAGCCGGGGCCAAACCCGGAAGCGGTAAAAAAGGTGATCCGGGATCTCTACGAGCTCTATGGGATCCGCACCGTGCTCGGCCATTGGTTAGGAGCATGGGAATATCCCTGTCCTTTTTACGGAGAAAAGGATTTCCAGGAGCGTATCACTAACGAAGTCCTGGAAATGGTCAGGGTTTACAAGGACG
>JAUYEC010000179.1 GCA_030691585.1 Candidatus Omnitrophota bacterium | reverse complement strand
TGCGGCCGCATCAAAACAAACGAAGGGCTGATCACCTCGGTTTCATCTATGCCAAGACCCGCGGCAACACCCTTAGCCAGCACAGTCTTGCCCGCGCCAAGCTGGCCAAAAAGACAGATGATGTCCCCCGGAGCCAGTCTGCGTGCCAAGATACGGCCCAATTTTTTGGTATCCATAACTGATTTCGAAATTACTACCATTTTTGTTTTCCTGAATTAATTCCTGTAGGGGGCGGGTTTCAAACCCGCCCCTACAAAACCGCTACACGGATTCATTTGAAGTGCCGGTATCCTTGCGGCCGGATGAGTTTATAACGGTTAAATTTATCTATCATTTTAAAGCCGCATTTTTTATGGAATATCTCTCCTATGGGCTTACAAAAAGCGGGTTTTTGTTTTTCAAGCTTCCTGGCAGGCCCCAGCGGCAGAGTAAAAAGCAACTCAAAATCCTCGCCCATATACAATGCGTCTTCAATGCCGCGCGCGTCCTTATTTAGCGGGATAAGATCCTCGTAAATAACAGCGCCCACTTTACTCTCCTTTAGGATATGGCCGAGATCCTGGCAGAGGCCGTCGGATATGTCGATCATAGCAGTGGGCCTGAATTTGGCGGCCAGGTATCTTGCCTCCTCCACCCGCGGTTTAAAACTTAAATGCCTGCCCCGGATGGAGCCGCCGAGAGAACCGGTAACAAATATAATATCGCCAACTTTGGCCCCGTTTCTTAAGACAAGTTTATTTTTTTCCACCAGCCCGCACATCGCCGTGTTAATAATTATCTGCTTGGCAGAGCTTAAGTCTCCGCCGACAATATTGATATCGAATTCCGCGGCGAATCCGCGCATGCCGCGTATTAAACCGTCCACGTATTTGGCCGGGGTTGTCTTGGGCATAGCCAAGGTCACCAGGCAATAACGCGGGATCCCGGCGCAGGCGGCAATATCGCTTACCGAAATCGCCAGCGCTTTTCTAGCCACAAGAAGCGGATCGTCACGGCGGGTAAAATCCACGCCTTCTGCGATCATATCGCAGGTTAAGAGCTGGTAATATTTTTTATTGAAGGCGACCACGGCGCAGTCGTCTCCCGGCCCTCTTATTACCGAGGGATCCATCTTGAACGTTTTTCTGATCCGATCAATCAGCCCAAATTCGCCTAATTTAGATATATTTGGCATAAGATTAAGTTGTAGGGACAGGTTTTAAACCTGTCCCTACAGATATCATACAATTATCCTTTTAATATTCTCTTTATAAGGTTTCCTTATAATGCCTTTATCCGTAATGATCGCGGTGATCAACTCATGGGGTGTGACGTCAAAAGCGGGATTGTAAATTTTTACGCCCTTGGTTATCATCGGCTTCTTATAAAATAATTCCGATACCTCTTTCGGGTCACGCTGTTCGATCGGTATATCTTTTCCGGTTTTAATAGACAAATCAAAAGTAGGCGCCGGGGCCGCGATATAAAAAGGTATTTTGTGATATCGTGCCAAAATCGCCAGGCTGTAGGTGCCGATCTTGTTGGCGGTGTCTCCGTTGGCTGCGATGCGGTCAGCGCCGGCAATAACCTTGTCGATCTTGCCCTGGCTCATAAGTGTCGCCGCCATATTATCGCAGTTGGCGGTGACATCAACGCCTTTGCGGCTTAGTTCCCAGGTAGTCAAACGCGCGCCCTGCAGGAGCGGACGCGTTTCGCAGGAAAACACCTTGATCCTCTTGCCTTCTTCTTTGGCGCGGTAGATCACACCCAGGGCCGTACCGTAATCTATGGTCGCCAGGATCCCGGCGTTACAGACAGTCATGATCGTATCATTGTCTTTAATCAATTTTGCGCCTAAGCGGCCGATGGCGCGGCAGGAAACGCGGTCTTCTTCAATTATCGCCTGCGCTTCTTTAAAAAGGATTATTTTTATCGCCTGAGCGTGGCGATACTTGTTTTTAAGGGCCGCGCTGCGCATCCTTTCTATACCCCAGAAAAGATTCTTTGCCGTGGGCCGGGAAGCTGCCAGGTAAAGTGCCACCTTATCCAATTCCTTTAAAAAACTGCCGGCGTCTTTGGCTTTTGACTTAGCAATCCCTAAATATACACCCAACGCCGCAGCAGCGCCCAGGGCCGGGGCCCCGCGCACCTTCAGCTCCTTTATCGCCTGCCACAGCGTCTTTAAATCCTTAATATAAATATACTTCAGTTCAGCCGGCAATAACGTTTGATCGATGATCTTTATCGCGTCCTTCTTCCACTCAATCGTGCGAATGTCCATTTACTCTCCAATTATTAGTAGTTAGTGAAAACCTAGTTATTTCTATTTAATGGGCCCTGATCTGTCAAATGGATAATAGATCTTGCATGCTTTTCCAACCAGGTATTTCTTTGGCACAAACCCAAAATATCTGCTATCTTTGCTCAAAGCGCTATTATCACCAAGTACATAGTAACTATCCATCGGTACTTGGACCAACTCTCCTTCTTTAGCATAATCCCCTTTATTATAATAATATTTATTAATAAAAGGCGGTTCGTTAAATACCGTCCTATTAATAAAAATAGAACCGTTTTTTATCTCTATTGTCTCACCAGGCAAACCTACTAATCGCATAACAAACATCTTTTTGATATCTTCAGGATAAATAAAAATAATGAGATCTCCTCTTTTTGGTACAGATTTTTTATAGATTGTTTTATCAACTAATATCAAATCACCTTTAAGTATAGTCGGTTCCATTGATCTTGACGCTATCTTAAACGCCTGTACCATATTATTTCTAATATACATAGAGATACCTCTACTAACTATCTCAGAAGGGTTTAATACAGATACAAATAAAATAATTCCTGCGATTAGCAAAATTCTTTTACCAGCAGTGATGTCTCTGGATAAGTCATTACTAAGGTTGTATGCCTTGGCACAACGATAGGCATCAACAATAACAAATATGTTATAGGCAATTCCTGCGATGACTAATAACAGCAACAGCGGATTCGTTGTTGTATTTGGATTCAGAAGATACTGCATAAGTGGAATTGTTAATATAATTGGAATAGAAAAAAATAGAATACCTCTTTTTACTTTTCCGGAATAAATTTGGCCCAACCCAGGCACCATCACGCCAAACATTACTGCCAACAATGGTTCTTTTGATTTTGCATTGCTTATCATACCCTAGTCCCTCCTGGGTTATTAAAGTTATTGTTTCAAATCCCCGGCCTACGGCCTCGTCGCAATGACAGCCGGTAGCGGCTGACGCGGCATGTTTCGAGCAGGGCGTGTGGGCAAGGAGCGGGCATGGACCCGCCACGATTTGTGTGGCGGGGAGCGACGCAGCCCACCCGAGCGAATTTTGCCACGCCGGGGCAAAACGAGCGTCTCTGCGAGAAATATGCCGCGGCAGACGCCGCCTAAATTTTAAAGACCGACAATTTTTGCCAACAGGCTCTTTTTCACCTTAACCGCCGCCTTCGGACAAACCTCCTGACAGCAGAAACAAGCGATACACTCGGAATAATTACAGACGATGCGTCCGTTTTTCATCTTTACGATTTCCTTCGGGCAGGCCTTGACGCAGGCGCTGCAGCGGATACATTTATCGTCGAGCCAATGCGGACGATAACGGATAAATCTCCAGATCAGGTAAAAAACCGGCTTGGGGATAAAACGCGTTTTTAAGGAAGTTGTAGGCAGCGCAAACGCCGCTGCTGATACATCCTTTAATTTATCTCCGAGTATTTCTATTGCATGCTCATCCGCCAGACCCAGGCCGCGGCCGGCCGCCTCTTTTGTTGTCAGGACGTCAAACGGACTGACACCGATTACGCGCGCCAGCACACTGTCTAAAGCAACACAGTCAATTCCTGCCAGGATCAGATTTACCTGACGCTGTTTTCCCGCGGAGCCCGGGCCATCACCTTCAAGTGCAGTCACCGCGTCAACTATTGTTAAAGACGGCTTAACCTCCTCATAAATATCCACCAGCGCCTTTGAAAAATCCTTCACCGCGAAAAAATTCCTGTGCATCTCGATCTTAAAGGTCCCCACCACCAGGCCAAAAAGATTTTTTATCGCACCGGTCATAATAGTCAGGTTGTGCGTCTTAAGTTTAGGCACATTAACGACATGATCGCACTCATCCAATATCGCGGCAAGGGCAATGCCCCGGCGCATGCGCCTTTTATCCAACTTAATAAGCTCAACACCTTCTTCGGCGCAGACCTTAGCTATGCCGGTTACGGCATAGACCTGTTCCACATTTTCAATCTCGTCGCCGAAAACGCTCGGGCTGTCGCCGACGATGATTTTACAGTTGATCTCCTTTAAAAGCCTGATAGCCGCGCGCACCACTTGCGGATGAGTAGTGATTGCCAATTCCGGGTCCTTGGCCATCAAGAGATTGGGCTTAACCAGGACTTTACTGCCGGGCGGAATAAAATTTGCTATGCCGCCCTGCAGGTCCAAAGCCTTTTTGACTGCCGCAAAGACCTTAGCCGGGTCATAATCCGGACATCTGATTAAAGAAACTTGTGATTTCATTCTATCCCGAAGAATTTTTTGGCGTTAGCTGTAGTCGCCTCTGCCAACTTATCTATGTTTAACCCCATAATGCCTGCGGCCTCACGGGCCAAAATAGCAACATTCGCCGGCTCATTGCGCTTGCCGCGTAATTCCTGCGGAGATAAATACGGCGCGTCCGTCTCCAGCATTATCCGGTCAAGCGGTACAGTCTTCATCAAATCTCTTAATCCCTGCGCCTTAGGGTATGTGACATTGCAGGTAAAAGAAACATAGAACCCTAGATCAAGACAATTTTTAAGGAAATCCGCGTCGCCGGAAAAACAATGCACCACCGCTCTGACCGGCATCGCCTCTTTTAAAATATTTATGGTATCAATGGAGGCTTCGCGGCTATGAATAACAAGCGGCAGGCCGAGTTCTTGTGCTGTGTTGACTAAAGAAACAAATAACGGCCTTTGGTTCTCGCTTTTAGAAAAATTCTTGAAATAATCCAGGCCGATTTCGCCGATGGCCACTACTTTTTCCTGCTGGGCAAGCTTCTTAATTTCCGCGGCGTCTTCCTGTTTAAATTCATCGGCTTCATGAGGATGGATGCCTACAACTGCATAGACACCCGGGTATTGGCGGGATAATTCCACGGACTTACGCGAGCCTTCGAGGCTGGAGCCGACGTTGATGATACATCCGACTTGAACTTTGGCGGCACGAGCGACCACGTCGTCGCGGTCAAGGTCAAATTCGGGAAAATCTAAATGGCAGTGCGTGTCGATTAGCATATGAATAAAGGGGACGGTTCTATTTTTTAGACATAAAACGGAGACGGAAAAAATAGAACCGTCCCCTTTATTTCAGCCCCTACATAATACGCGGGAATAACGGTTTACCCTTGTTTATCTTGTCACCGCCTATTTGTCCATTGATCGATTCGGCAGTCTGCGGCATAAACGGATAAACCTGCGCGGCACTTGCCCTGATCACGTCTACGAGTAAACGTATAAAAACCTTCAACTCTTCGGCC
>JAUYEC010000059.1 GCA_030691585.1 Candidatus Omnitrophota bacterium | reverse complement strand
GCTAGTATTGAGTATTTTCGGGTAACATTCGGGGGAAATGCCGATGAAAAAGAGCGCCAACGTGTCCGCGCAGCGCTTGAAAAATACTGCGATTTGGATACGAAGGGAATGGTAGAAATATTAGAAACATTGAGAAAAAAGATATCCTAATATTTTTTTGTGGGGCTAAAATGGAGGCAACATATGTCCATGGACAGATTTATTGAAGAGAAATCATCCACATTTCTTACGGAAATAGACGAGTACTTAAAGTTAAATTATAAAAATATATCTTGTGATGAATTATGCCAAACATATATCATGTTTTGTGAAAGCTTAAGAAAAAAAATTGGGACCAATGATCATTTTAGCGGTTTTTCAGAAGCACTACTTTATAGATTCATATTTCACAAAATAGAAACAGAGAGAAATATAAATTTTTACCAAAGTGACGAAAGTAAAAAAGGGCTATTTAAAGCGGATAAAATAAATTTAGAAATTGGGCAAAATCAAAAGATAAAACTTCCCAAAGTGGGTAAAAGAAATTTCTGCGAACCAGATATATCTTTTTGCAGTAATGGCGTATTGACGGGTGCTATCGAAGTAAAGACATATCCTGCGTTTGGCCGAGCAACTATAATAGAAGTTTTTGACGACTACAAAAAAACTAGAATCCAGTTTAATAATTTTAAAGCTCTTCTGATTATGTATTATAGCCCGCCAAGCAAGAGAGGAAAATCCGTAATTACAGAACAACTTGAGCAATGCAGGGATGATTCAAGCGGGTGCTTTGATTATATCTGTCTTAAGGGAGAGGAAAAGAAACTAGATGAAATATGTAATATTTTTTTTAAAAAAATAGGGATTTTTGGGGAATAATAGCCCTAAAGAATTGCTGCCTGGTTCGGCGTGCCGCGCCGCCGAGTTTTTTGTTGCTACTTGCGGCATAGCGGACGAACGCCATTTAGGATCCTCTAAGATTACCCGTGATGCTCAATGTGCAGATGGGGATGGGCGTGGGTTTTATCTTCATGGCGGTGGCGGTGGATATGCACAAGATTATTCTGCCGCAGTAAATCTTCGTCTTTGAGTATCTTCTCCGGCTCTCCGCTTGCCACTATTCTTTTATCCTGCCCGAAGACGTAAACCACATCCGATATTTCCTCAACAATATGCAGGTCATGCGTAGAAGTAATAAGCGTCTTTTCCGACGACGGATCGCACAACAAATCTATGATGTGCCTGGTGGTCAGCGGGTCCAGGCCGGCTGTCGGCTCATCGAGGATGAGCACCTCCGGATCCATGATCAAGACCGAGGCAATGGCAACTTTACGTTTTTCACCGATACTCAACTGGTGCGGCGGACGCTCCAGTAGGCCCTGAATACTCAGCGCCTCAACCAGATAAGCAAACCTCTCCTCTATCTTCTTTCTCTCTAACTCCAATTGCAGCGGGCCAAAAAGTATGTCTTCCTTAACCGTCGGGCAAAACAGCTGTACATCGGGATTTTGAAAAACCAGACCCACCCTTTTGCGGAAATTCGCGGAAAAATCTTCATCGCAAAACACGCTTTCTTTTAACTCCGTGCCAAAAGCCCTGATAGTTCCCTGATCAGGAAAAATTAACCCATCGAGCATTTGCAGCAAAGTAGATTTTCCCGAACCGTTCGCCCCGATCACCGCGATGCGCGAGCCTTTTGCCACGGTCAGGTCTACACCGCACAATGCCGGTATCCTGCCCAAATATGAAAAGTGAACGTTTTTTAATTTAAATAATACGTCTGCCATAAGCTTAAGCCCAATATTAAAAACGCCGTACCCAGCCACAGGAAATCAATGCCTGCAGCGCTAAACTCATTCATATCCCGCGGCTCGCCGGTGTATCCGCGCGAAACCATAGCGCTGTAAACCTGGTTATGCAGTGTGTAAGAGCGCTGCCAAAGCCCGCCGATATTCCAGGCCACCACCATCTGCCCTTTTTTAGTAGAAGGAACTGTGCCAACCCTGCTTTTTATCGCCAAATAAGTATTCTCTATGATCTCAATAAAGAGGTAGATATAACGGTAACACATCCCCGCGGTCATCACAAAGACCTGCGGTATTTTAAAAAAACGCAATGCCTTTAATAACGCGTAGTGCCTTGTGGTCAAAACCAGCAACACGCACAGCGATACCGACGTCAGCACGCGGATAAAAAAGAAACCCGCGCTTGCCAAGCCTTGCCTTGTGATAGTAAGGCTTAGGCCGAAGAGTTGAAGACGCGCCACAGCCTGTCCCGGAGTGAAAACCTCAAAAATCGCCGGTACCGCGATAAATAATGAGAACAACGGGATAAAGACCCAGGTGCGCTTCAAGAAAAAACCCAGGCGTATTGATGAAGAAACCGCCAATAGTAGACAAAGAGCGTACATACCCGCGAGAAAATAGATATTCCTTGAGAACATCACCGCCAAAAGGAGCATTAAAATCGCGGCGAGCTTGCATCTTGGGTCAAGACCCTGCAAGAAAGCGCGCCGCGCAGCGTAATCGTCGGAGAATACGGATTCTTTAAGAAAAACCAGCGTCCCCACGAGGGAGCGCTCAATAAAATTATTCCTTTTCATCCGCTCTTGCCGCGCACCGGAATTCCCTGCGCCCTTAATGCATCGGTCTTTTCCTTGGAGCACGTCATGCACAAGAAAACCGGCTTGGCATTACTTTTATCATAACCCGCGGTCTTCACCAGTCTCCAGAGATGCGAGATCGCGCCGCACTGGTCGCAGCGGCCCTCTTTGATATGCCAGACCTCAACTGCCTTGGAAGTAAAAATAAACCTGTCCACCCAGAAGAATATCGCACCACCTATAAAATTGGCAATGACCGTGGCCCAGATACCCGTACCCATCTTGCGCACCACCAGCCAGAGGATCGGCGTGCTCAACTGCCAACGCGCCATGTACAAAATAAAGCGTCTCATCACTTCTCCTCTTATTTTTCTCTGCTACTCTTTTTAATTAGCAACTTTCCCAGCAAAAATACTATGCTGATACAAACTACTATGCCTATCATAGCGGATATAATATAGGCAAAGCTGAGATTTGCAAGAGGTTTTTCTGCCCAGCCCTTAAAGGCATAATCGGGAATAGGCGCGCTCCAGAGGCTCGAGAGTTTCGCAAGGCCCTGCGGGATATACCCGACTAATTCCTTAAAAGTATCAACCCCCCATTCACCCCAGGCATCCCCTGCCTTAAACCGTTCCGGAAGCAAGAGACCCAGAGGCGAAAGCACGATCAGAACGCCTATGCCGATCCATAATTTGGTAATGGTTTTCATCTGGACACCTCCTCAACAGCCTCAAGAAGCGTGGGATCCTGCTTTTGCAGGTACTTTACCACCAGCGCCGTGACGATGGCTTCCACCCATCCGAATACCAGCATATGCTCGCCCAACATTGCAGGAATGGCAACGCCCAATCCATATGGACAATATAGCGACTGTCCGTCGGCGGCCCGATGCAGCAAAGGCTGGATACCGAACATTATGGCGGCAGATAATGAGGCAATATTGATACCGATATATCCGGCGATGCCTGCGACGATCACCCTTCTGCCCGAAGCAGTGGCGGATTTTCCGCTGATCAATTTATAGATATAATAACCCGCGAATACCTCGATAAAGGCCATATTGAAACAATTCGCCCCGATCGCGGTAATTCCACCGTCGCCAAAAAGTAGAGCCTGGACCACCAGCGCCACAGTTACAGCAATGCAAGCGGCCCACGGCCCCAAGAGTATTGCCACAAGCACCGCGCCCACCGCATGGCCCGTAGTCCCACCGGGTATAGGCACGTTGAACATCATGATCACAAAACTGAACGCCGCTCCAATTGCCAACAGAGGCACCTGTTTTGCCTTAAGCGTTTTCTTGGCCATCTTTGAAGCGGATATCCATACCGGCAGCATCAAAACATACATAACGCCGCTGGTCGCCGGCCCCAAATAGCCGTCGGGTATATGCATGGTATCTCCTAATTATTTGTAGGGGCGGGTTTAAAACCCGCCCCTACAATGATTTTATATCGGCTGATTTTCGCGCGAGCGCGCGTTCTTTTTCAGGTAAGGATCAATAAAACGCCAGATACGCCGGGCCACGATCGTATAACCCTGCGCGTTAGGATGGAGAAAGTCGCTTTTCATAGACGGATTCGTGACAATGCCGCTTAAGATACTGGGTATAAATATAGCGCCTTCTTCCCTGGCGACTTTGTGCAGAGCCTGGCGGTATTCCCGCATAAAAAGCCCGGCGCTGATATCCGCGATTGCCGCCATCCCCCCTCTTTCTTGTATACGCCTGACCATTTTGCGGATGTTGCCGGCGGTGACATCCAGCGGGATCTTTCTTAAGAAATCGTTACCGCCGAATTCAATGATCACGAGCAGGGGGTGCCGCTGCAAAATGTCAGCCTCAAGACGCTGGAGCGCCTCGGGAGAACTGTCCCCGTCAATACCGGCATTAATCACCGGATAGCTGACCAATTCCGCAAGGTTCGTGGGATAATCTTCGCCCGGTTTGACCCCGTAACCAAAGGTGATACTATCGCCAAAACAGATGATGTTTTTCCCTTTGGAATCAATATTCTTGACTTCCCGCTTGGCGCATCCGGCAGCCATAAACACAAAAAATACACAAAAAAATAATGAAGCTCCCCAGGCTAAAGCCCGAGGTTTCTGAAGCGGAATACTTGAGCGGCCACAACTCATCCGCGCCCTTAAGGGTACAGTTTCCAGGCCGCGAAAGTACAAGCTTTTTGACGGTCGACGAACGACGGTCGACGAACGACGAAATATGGGCTGTCGGCTACTTATCTGCATTTTTTAGTCGTAATTGTCCGCAGGCGCCCTGGATATCAACGCCGCGCGGCTTTCTTAAGGTAGCGGTTATCCCCTGATCGATCAAATAGTCGCGAAAAGCTAAAACCTGCGCCTCTTGCGGCGGGACAATTGAAAATTCCTCTACCGGATTTGCCGGGATGAGGTTTACTTTACACAGGTGCATATTACCTAACATTATACTTAAATCCCTGGCGTTTTGCAAAGCGGAATTTACGCCGTCAATGAGGATGTATTCAAAAGTGACCTGGCGGTCGGTTAAACTAATGTAATCTTTGCAGGCGGCAATTAAGGCCGGGATCGGATAAATCTTATTTACCGGCACGAGCGTATCGCGCGTCTTATCGTCGGCAGCATGCAGAGAAACTGACAATTCCACTTGCAGGCCCTCTTTGGACAGCCGCTCTATGCCCGGGATAAGGCCGCAGGTAGAAATGGTGATGCGCCGGGCCCCAATATTGAAAGCATCGGGCGAATTTATTAAGCGCACCGCCCTCAAGACATTATCATAATTATCCAGCGGCTCGCCCGTGCCCATAAAGACGACATGGGTGAGGTCCTTAGCCGCGGAATCATACTTAAGATGCAAAACCTGCTCTATTATTTCAGCCGATGTCAGGTTCCTTTTAAAGCCTGCTTTTCCGCTGGCGCAAAAACCGCAGGCATATTTACAGCCGGCCTGCGAAGAAATACATCCGGTTACGCGGCTGGCTGCGGGAATACTAACTGCCTCGATCAGATTTTTGTCTTCTAACTCAAAGAGGAATTTTTCCGTGCCGTCACTGGACTGGAGTTTTTTGGCTATTTTAAAGCCGGAAAGGGTGAAGTTTTCTTTTAAGGTATCGCGCAGATCCACAGAGAGGTCGCTCATCCGGTCAAAATCAAGCACGCCTTTTTTATAAATCCAGGAAAAAATCTGCTTTGCGCGGAACGGCTCCTGGCCCTCTGCCGTTAGTGCTTCTTCCAATTCTTTTAAGCTCAGCTCGATAATATTTTTCATAAAAAGATAGGGACGGTTCTCAACACAAAGCAAAAGTGTCCCCTTTAAGGGAACGCTTTAAGATTGGCTTGAGAACCGTCCCTGAGTTGCTGTTTGTCAATTTTTCCGGTGCGGTTCTTAGGAAGCGCCGGATGAAATTCTTATTGATGCGGGATCTTAAATTGCTCTCTGTGCTGGCGCAGGATCTCGCGCATTTCTTCGCTCTCTAAGCTTGCGCCTTGAGC
>JAUYEC010000192.1 GCA_030691585.1 Candidatus Omnitrophota bacterium | reverse complement strand
ATGTTTTTCTTGACGAAGGTCATCCTACTAGATTTGGAAATAAAATATTATCAGAATATTTATATAAGTTTCTTAAGAAAAATAATTTGTTTTAACTCAGAGGATTTGAATTAGGGGGATTATATGAAAAAACTTTTAATTATCTTATTATGTTTAGGGTTGGTTGGGTGTGCGACCTACGGAAAGCCTATTGATAAATCGGCAGTCGAACAAATGCAGAAGGGGACTACAACAAAAGAGGAAGTTATCAAAAAGTTTGGACAGCCCGATGGGACTAATTTTGATAAAGAGAACAGGCTTATTTATTATTATAACGCTTCAAAAGTTAATCCATCGGCAATGAATTTTATTCCGATACTTAATCTTGTACATAGCGAAATGAAAATGCAGATTCAAATGCTTGTTGTTGTATTTTCTAAAGAGGGCATTGTAGAGGAGTATTCGTTTACGGATACCGACAAGCCGATGAAATACGGGATTATCCCATAGAGGGCTTATAAAAAAGGGGATTTATGCGGACTTTAACTTACGTATCCTTATGTCTCGTCTTATTAAGTGGGTGTGCAGGTGCAAACTCCTATCTTTTTAGAGATAAGCCAGACCTTGTAAGCCCTGCCCGCAGGCTTGCCGAAGCCTATCTTGATGGGCAAAAGAACGGAGAAACTTATAAGGAAGCGTCTAAAAAATATGGTAAGGGGGCGACAGAGTTTTTGGGGCTAAAAGAATATCGTTATTTAGAGGCAGGGTATTTTTTCTATACTCCCGTGTTGCGGTATCGGATGCAAGCGACAAACCAGATGGGCGGAGTTGTTTGGAGAACTTACGACATAGGGTTTTCTTATGATGAGAAATTAGCGTCCCAAGAACCTTACAGGGGATTAGGAATAAAGGAAGTTTACGAAACAATGTTTTAATTGTTGTTTTGAACAAGGGTGCGATATGAAAAAATGTCCTTATTGTGCAGAAGAGGTACAAGACGAAGCGATTAAATGTAAGCATTGTGGAGAAATGTTAAACAGTAAAATTAACGTGAAAACTAGCTTTGTAAATACGAAGCAATGTCCACGCTGCGGAACCGAAAACAATTTAGATGCTTTTAGATGTAAAAACGATGATTGTTTAGAAACCTTATCATCCAATACTGCTGGTAGAATTGAAGTGCATTCTAATGGAATAACTACAGATTATAGAGAAGTAAAAAAGGGCATCAAACAAGTAGAACTCGACCAAATGAAATATGGTATGAAAATTTTTGGTAGTTTAGTTGTAGGTGCCATAGTTGGCTGTATAGTGGGAGCAGGTGGTGCGGGTGTAGGATGGGGGATTCTTGTGGGTTTTATTATTACGATGATATTAGGTGTCAAGAGTGCCAAGACTTATTTTGAAATCAACAAAAAGGATAAATAAAAGATTCTTGGGGCGCGATTCATTTTTATTAGAAAAATGAATCTGGCGGGTTTTGAGCGCCTGCCTGCCTGCCGGCAGGAATGTCGCTTTTATCCGGAGGAGATTGAGTAAATGTTGTTGATCATCAGAGAGAAGGCAAGTGAAGAAATTCTTAAAAAGGTCGCCGAGGACCTTAAAGGATATATCAAGGTGGTCGTTGATATCCGCCGTAAAATCCTGTCTGCCGGCGGGAAAATGCATGTTGATGGCGAAAGAATGTTGCTTGAAGACGGAAGTAAACAGTCAGATATATGGGGCGGCGGTTTGGACATTGATACTAAAGAGGTCGATTTTGATTCGGTGATAAACTTAAGGCCGGGGCAGAATAATCCCAGCCGCGAGGTCTTGGACAGTGCGATACGTAAGCAAATGGAAGCGTTGATCCACGCTTTATTGAGGTAGCTGATGAGCGCGCAGGAATTAGTGTTGAATATTGCCGTGAATTTGGGAAGAATCGGCAGGTATGCCTATGAAGGCAGGCGGCCGCGCGTTGAGCAGTTTCTTAATGAAACGCAAGATTATGTTAGCCAGTTGGAAAAAATGCCGGTCGATCCGCGATTTCAAAAAACGTTCGTCTTTTTCAAAGAGTCTTTTGATCAACTTGCGATTGATATCCAAATGGACGCGGCCTGGGCGGAAACCGTTTATACTTGGGCCAATATATTGACGCATCGCGCAAAATTAGCTGGTTAGAAATAATAACGGAGGTGGCAGATGAATATTTTGGGATTAGTGATTACGGCGGTAGTGGTGATATTTTTTATGGGCATCAGGATCGTGCGGCCGACGCACGGGGGTTTGATCGAGAGGCTGGGAAAGTATAACCGTTTCGCCAAGCCCGGTTTTAACTGGATTTGTCCTATAATCGAGAATATTTATCAGGTTAATATTACCGAGCAGATGGTCGACGCCGAGCCGCAGGAGATCATCACCAACGATAATCTTAACGCCCGGGTGGACGCGCAGGTGTATTTTAAGGTCAAGGCCGATGAAGAGAGCGTGAAGAGCTCGCAGTACCATGTGAATAATTATCAATGGCAGATCGTAAATCTTGCCCGGACCACGCTGAGGAATATTATCGGCACACTTACCTTGAAGTCAGCCAACAGCGAAAGGGGCAAGATCAACTCTGAATTGCATAAAACGCTGATGGAAGAAACCGAAAGTTGGGGAATTGATATTGTGCGTACCGAATTAAAAGAGATCGACCCGCCCAAGGATGTCCAGGAGACGATGAACAAAGTAGTAAAGGCTGAGAATGAGAAGATCGCCGCGATAGATTTTGCAACTGCCACGGAAACCGCTGCCGACGGCCAGAAGAGAGCTGAGATCAAAAAAGCCGAGGGTATAAAACAGGCAAAGATCTTGGCTGCCGAAGGCGAGGCCGAGGCTATCCGCCTGGTAAACGAAGCGGCAGAAGAGTATTTTGTCGGCAACGCCCAGGTTTTAAGAAAGCTGGAGGCTGTGGAGACTGCACTTTCTAATAACGCCAAGATTGTCATACCCGCAGGTACTGAGTTAGTCAATGTTATCGGTGAAATGGCCGGATTCTTGCCGTTAAAGAAAGAAGCAAAAGAAGATACCGGGAAACAAAAATAGGCAGATTCATTTAAGAGAATTGATCATATGCGGATATTAGTCATTGGTTCCGGGGGACGGGAGCACGCGCTGGTTTGGAAAATCGCGCAGTCGAAATTGAGCGATAAGATTTTCTGCGCCCCGGGTAACGGCGGAATAGCTAAGCTTGCCGAGTGTATTAATATCAAAGCAGACGATATCCCGGCGCTTCTGGATTTCGCGCGCAAGGAAAAAATAGGGCTGACCGTAGTCGGGCCGGAAGCGCCGCTCTCGCAGGGGATCGTTGACGAATTTAAGAATTATAAATTGCCGGTATTCGGGCCGAATAAATTGGCGGCGCGGCTGGAGGCGAGCAAAGTATTTGCCAAGGAATTGATGGCCAAATATAAAATTCCTACCGCGGCCTTTAAAATATTCGATGAAGCCGACGCGGCCAAAAAATATATTGATAAATTAGGTAGTGCCTGCGTGGTCAAGGCCGACGGCCTGGCCGCAGGCAAAGGCGTAGTGGTGGCCAAATCTGCCGACGAGGCCAAGCAGGCAGTGGAAATGATAATGGAGCAGAAGGCTTTTGGCCAGTCCGGGGACAAGGTCATTATCGAAGAATGTTTAGAGGGACAGGAAGCCTCGATCCTGGTGATCACGGACGGAAAAGAAGTTTTCGCTTTGGCCTCAGCTCAAGACCACAAAAGAGTCTATGATTTTGACGCGGGTCCAAACACGGGCGGCATGGGCGCGTACTCTCCGGCGCCGGTAGTGACAAAAGAATTATTCAAGGAAATACTGGATACTATCGTTTATCGCACTATTGACGGATTAGCTAAAGAAGGCGTGGAATATAGCGGAGTTTTATACGCCGGGGTGATGCTGACTAAAGACGGGCCCAAGACGCTGGAATATAACGCGCGCTTTGGCGATCCGGAGACCCAGGCGATATTGCCGCGGATGAAATCCGACTTAGTGGAAGTGATGCTTGCGGCAAGCTGTGGAAAATTATCACGCCTGCGCACACTGGAGTGGGACGAGCGTCCGTGCGTTTGCGTGGTCTGCACCGCCGGAGGATACCCGGGTGAATATAATAAAGGAAAAGAAATATCCGGATTGGAGGATGCGGGGAGTTTGAAGGATATTGTGGTATTTCACGCCGGTACTAAAATGCTTAGAGGCCCGAGTGCGGAGCTCGAAGCTAAATATGTGACTAACGGCGGCAGAGTTTTAGGCGTGACCGGATTGGGTAATACCATTAAAGAGGCGATCGCTAAAACCTATCAGGCAGTAGATAAGATTCATTTTGAGGGAATGCATTATCGTAAAGACATTGGGAAAAAAGCAATAGTGCAGCACCCGGCGCTTTAAGGAATTGCGCCGGTATGCCCTTGTGGGCAGGAGGGATTATGAGTAAGGCTATTAGCATAATCATGGGTAGCCAGTCTGACCTGGAAATAGTCTGTGAAACGATCAAATTATTGAAAGAATTCAAAGCCGGTTTTGAAGTCAGGGTATTGTCGGCGCACAGGACGCCCAAAGAGCTGGCCGCTTATGTCGAACTTGCCTCTAGAAAAGGGACTAAGGTTTTTATCGCTGCCGCAGGCGGTGCCGCTGCACTTGCCGGCGTGGTTGCGGCACACACGACTTTACCGGTCATCGGTATCCCGATTGAGACATCAGCGCTTAAGGGCATAGATTCTCTATTGTCGACGGTACAGATGCCGGCGGGAGTGCCGGTAGCTTCTATGGCTATCGGTAAGGCCGGGGCAAAGAACGCGGCGTTGTTTGCTCTGGAGATATTAGGGATCACCAACAAGAAGATCAGCTCGGCTCTTAAGCGCTACAGATCAGAGGCCGCGGCAAGGATCAAGGCAATAAAATTATGAGTTCCACTAAGATCCTTAAAGTCGATCCCCAAAATCCGGCAGCTGAGGCCATTGATCAAGCCGCCAAGATTATTCTGGCCGGCGGCTTAGTGATCATTCCGACGGAGACGGTTTATGGCCTGGCCGCGGACAGCCGTAACCCGGCCGCGCTAAAAAAATTGTCCGAAATCAAGAAGCGGCCCGCGGATAAGCCTTTTTCGTTCCTTATTGAAAAAAGAGAGCGCCTGGAGGCATTGGCCAGGAATATTCCGGTGGCCGCCTATAAGTTGATGGATAAATTCTGGCCGGGGCCAATGACTCTGGTTTTAGAGGCAAAAGACGGTGGCACCATTAATGGTGAGCAAAGTCGAACCATAGGCCTGCGTATGCCGGATCATCAGACTGCACTTCAGATAATTGCCGCAGCAGATACGGCCTTGGCCTGTCCGTCGGCAAATATCTCCGGAGAAGAAGCTCCGCGGGAAATCTCCGTGGCCATGAAAGAGCTGGACGGGTTAGTGGAACTGGCAATTGATGCCGGGGCCGCTAAGCTTGGGGTTGAATCGACCGTTGTTGACCTGACAATTAAGCCGTTAAGGATTTTACGCCCCGGAGCTATAAACAAAGATGAGATTGATGCCGTCGTTTCCAAAAAAATCGTGCTCTTTGTCTGTACCGGTAACTCCTGCCGTTCAGTAATGGCGCAGGGGCTGTTAAAAAAAGTACTCAAAGAAAAAAACCGCGACGACGTAGAAGTGCTCTCTGCCGGGGTCATGGCGATAAACGGAATGGGTGTTACTCCTGAGACGCAGGAACTTCTGGCTCAGGAAGGCATAAATGTTTCGGCTCATCGCGCGCAAAGGCTCACCCGGCAGATGGTTGATGCATCGGACCTTATCCTGGTGATGAGCCGCGGCCAGGAAGAAGCGGTTTTGACTCTAGCACCCGTTGCAAAAAATAGGCTGTTTTTATTAAAAGAATTTGCTAAAATAAGTGACGAGAATATGGATATTGATGACCCTATCGGCAGGGGGCATGATTTTTACAGCCGTGTACTTTATGTGATCAGGCAGGCGGTGGAAAGGATAGCGCAGGTAATATAAAAGAAATGCGAAAAATGAATGTAGGGACAGGTTTAAAACCTGTCCCTACAAGGAAATCGGGAGAATTCAGACAGTGAATAAAAAAGTCATTATCGGTTCGGACCACGCGGGTTTTTCTTTAAAAGAAAAAGTGTCCGCTTACTTAAAGAATTCAGGGGTCAAGGTAGAGGATGCGGGCACTTATTCCGATGAGCGCTGCGATTATCCGGAGTTTGCTTATAAAGTGGCCGCGGCGGTATCTGGCGGAAGGTTCAAGCGCGGGATCCTTATTTGTTACACCGGTATCGGTAATTCCATTGTCGCCAATAAATTAAACGGCGTGCGCGCGGCACTCTGCCACAACGCAAAAGCAGCCGAACTTTCGCGCCGGCATAACGATAGCAATATTTTGGTGCTCGGTTCTTTATTCGTAAAAGAGAAGGCGGCCAAAAAAATAATTGATATCTGGTTAAATACGGAATTTGAGGCCGGCAGGCACCGGCGCCGGCTGAATATGTTAAGAAGGATTGAGAAAGAAAGATAAATTGTAGGGACAGGTTTTAAACCTGTCCCTACAGAACAGGCCAGGGGAATCGCAATGAAACATTTAAAACAAGTTGATCCGCAGATATATGAGGCCGTAAGCAGCGAATTGAAGAGGCAGGAAGAGAATCTGGAGCTGATCGCCTCGGAAAATTTCACCTCGCTGGCAGTGCTGGAGGCGCAGGGCTCGATCATGACCAATAAATACGCCGAAGGTTATCCCGGACATCGCTGGTATGGCGGATGCGAGTTCGTGGATAAGGCCGAAGAATTGGCGATCGAGCGCGCCAAGGAATTATTCGGCGCCGAGCACGCTAACGTCCAGGCGCATTCCGGAACACAGGCGAACATGAGCGTATATTTTACCGCCCTGGAATTGAGAGATACGCTGCTGGCGATGGACCTGGCCGCAGGCGGGCATCTTTCGCACGGCCATCCCCACAATTTTTCCGGCAGGTATTATAAAATAATAGGTTATGGAGTTGGGCCGCGCACCGAAACACTGGATTATGATCTGATCATGAAACTGGCCAAGAAACACAAGCCGAAAATGATCCTCGCCGGCGCTTCGGCATATCCCAGAGAGATAGATTTTAAGCAGTTCCGTAAAATATGCGACAAAGTGGGTGCGATTTTTATGGTGGATATGGCGCATATC
>JAUYEC010000175.1 GCA_030691585.1 Candidatus Omnitrophota bacterium | reverse complement strand
ATCAGCCAGCTATCCCGGGCGGTAGAATCGCGCACAGACCATAGGCCGCAGCTTTCCGACCTCAGGGAGTCCGGCGCTATTGAGCAGGACGCCGATGTCGTCGTTCTTATATTAAGAGAAGAGTATTACAACCCTACCCCGGAAAACCAGGGTATTGCCGAGGCGATCATCGCCAAACAGCGCAACGGGCCGGTAGGCTCGTTGAAGCTGGCCTTTATCAAGGAATACACCCGGTTTGAAAATATCGCGCGCGTGGAATAATCTTTAAATCAGGCGCAAAAAATTGTGCGCCCACAGTAGTTACGAAAAATATTGCATTTGGCGGGTATTTTTTATATAATATCGGGAAATGCGTAGAAAAACATTCCTACTGTTTTTATTTATTATATTAATAAATAGCGCTGCGACACCTTTGTTTGCTCAGGAAGAAAAACAGCAGACGCAAGAGACCCTGCCGGCTCCACCACTTGCCCCGGACGTTGCGGAAGATGTCCCGGCACTGCCTGAAAAGAATATCACCGCCATAGAGGTCTTGGGAAACAAGGCCATTAGCTCTAATACGCTTATTTCCAAGATGAAAATGCGCGTGGGCAGCCCTTACCGGGAGAACGTCTCTAGCGACGACCTGAAGCGTCTCTACCTTTTGGGTTATTTCAGCGATATCAAGATAGACACCCAGGATTACAAAGACGGGGTTAAGGTGGTTATCACGGTCGTAGAAAGGCCGATCATTGAAAAGATAACTTTTTCCGGCATAGTGCATATCACCCAAAAAGACGAGAAATTAAAGGAGTCCTTGAAGTCAAAAGAAAGCCAGTACCTGGATTATCCCAACCTTGCCGAAGATAAACATATCCTTGAGCAGATGTATGAAAAAATGGGCTATAGCCAGGCCAAGGTGGACTATTCAATAGAAGAGAATAAAGAGACCAATAAGGTTAAGATATTCTTCAATATCGTAGAGGGCAGGAAAGTCAGGATCAAAGACATTTATGTGCAGGGCAACAAGGATTTTACCGCCGCGCGTATCCTGCGCTTGATTAAGACCAAGCGGGCATGGCTTTTTAACGCCGGGGTGCTCAAAGAGGAAGTCATCAAGGAGGACATGGAGCGCTTAAGGTCCTTTTATCGCCGGGCAGGCTACACCGACGCCTCCGCCGGCTACGAGGTTAAGGGCGACGCAAAAAAACCGTATTTGTTGTATATTACCATAACGATCCTCGAGGGTAAGAAGTACCTTGTGGGTACGGTTATCGTTTCGGGTAGCAAAGACATTTCGCAGAAGGAAATATTGGATAGATTGAAATTATGCGTCCCGGGCAATGTCTATAGCCAGGAAGCAATGAAACAGGATATCGCAAGCATCCAGGCGCTTTATTTTGACCGCGGATACATTTCCTGCGTGGTGCAGGAGGCAACTAGCGTCAACACAAATACCGGACACGTGGATATCGTTTACAACATCATAGAGAATGAGATCGCCTATGTCGGCCGCGTCAGGGTAAAAGGTAATATCAAGACCAGGGACTTGGTCATCAGGCGCGAATTAAGGATCCACCCCGGAGACAGGTTTGACGGCGAAAAGCTGCGGCGCAGCAGGGAAAGGCTCAAGAATCTGGGGTTCTTTGATGAGGTCAGCTATGACACCGAAGAGACAAAGGAGCCCAACAAGAAAGACTTGGTGGTAGATGTTAAAGAAACTAAGACCGGCGCTTTCAGTTTTGGCGGCGGCTACTCTACGGTGGACCAGCTGGTGGGTTTTGTTGAAATTGAGCAGAAGAATTTTGACTGGAGGAACTGGCCGTATTTTACCGGCGGCGGACAGAATCTGAAATTTCGCGCGTCATTCGGCACGGTAGATTCCGGGTATGACCTGAGTTTCACCGAGCCGTGGCTGTTTGATTATCCGGTGACTTTCGGCTTTGACGGATACAGGCGCACACAGAGTAAAGATACGAGTATCGGTTACGGCTATGATCAGAATTTAACCGGAGGCGACGCGCGCCTCGGTAAGGAGCTCACCGAATACCTGCGCGCTGACCTGACGTACCGTTTTGATAAGATAAATATTTCCAACATTGACCAGAACGCCACCGACGATTTGAAAAAAGAAGCCGGCACTAATATCATCAGCAGCATACAGACGGCGCTTTCTTTTGACAGCCGCGATAACGCTTTTGATACGCATAGGGGGAACCTCTTGACCGGTTTTGTGGAATGGGCCGGCGGGCCATTCGGCGGGGACAAGAATTACGCGAAATTTTACGGCCGGGCCTCGCATTATTTCCCGTTGTTTTTACAGTCTACGCTTGAAGCAAGGGGCAGGGTCGGCCTTGTTAAGCCCTACGGCAATTCCGACGACGTACCGATATATGAGAGGTTCTTTGCGGGTGGTGCCAATACCGTCAGGGGTTATCATGAAAGAAAAGTAGGCCCTCTGGATCCGGTGACGCGTGACCCACTCGGAGGGCAGGCGCTTATGGTCGGCAACCTGGAATATCTTTATCCGCTATTTGATTTTTTAAAATTAGCGGCGTTTTATGATGTGGGTAATGTGTGGGCGAAGACATCCAAATTAGCTACCGGCGGTTTTAAATCGGGTTTTGGCGTGGGTATCAGGATGAAGACGCCCATAGGGCCGATCACGCTGGATTATGGTATTCCATTAAACAAAGAGGAGGGTGAAGAAAAACGGGGCGGCGGACAGGTGCACTTTAGCGCAAGTCAGGGGTTTTAACAGGGGTGGTAGGGGCGGGTTTCAAACCCGCCCCTACGTAGGGAACCGGTATGCCTGGTCCCTACAAAATTACAAGGAGGAGAAATGAGAAAGGCAACAGGCGTTATAGCGGGTCTGTTTTTGGGAATGTTTTTCTTGATGGGGACAGCACAGGCAGCGGAAAAATTCGGTTATGTGGATCTGACCAGGACATTCAGTGAATATTATAAGACCAAGGATTATGACAAAGTTTTAAGCGTACAAGAGGCAGCCTACACCAAGGACAGGGATACTAAGGTCAACGAAATTAAACAGCTCCAGGATAAGATCAATCTTCTGCCCGAAAAAGACAAGGCGGCTAAGAAAGGCGAACTTGAGGCCAAAATCAAGGCATTCCAGGATTATGACCGTCAGAAGCAAACTGACCTGCGCAAGGATCAGGATGATAAGATGAAGGAAATACTCAAGGATATTGAAGACGCGGTTAAGGTCTATTCGGCCGCGCAAGGCTATACCATGGTTTTTAATGACCGCGTATTGATCTATCAGGACAAGAACCTGGAGATCACCACCCAGATCATTGAAATCTTGAATAAAGGAAAAAAAGTATAAATAGTGAAAAAGACCCTCAGGGAAATAGCTGAATTCATCGACGGGGATATCTCCGGCGACGCGGATATCGTCATCACCGGCGTTTCGGGGATAAAAGAGGCCTGCGAAGGGGATATTACCTTTGTGGCCAATCCCAGGTATTTTGCGTTGATCGAGAAGACGCGCGCCTCAGCGATCATCGCTTCGCGCGAGCTTTTGACTACGCATAAGAAGCCGATCGTGCGCACGGACAACCCGTCGCTGGCCTTTGCCAAAATCGTTTCCTTGATAGCTCCGGCTGAGGCTGCTCATATTAAGGGCGTACATCCGACTGCCGTCATCGGTAAGTCTGTTACTCTGGGTAAAGATGTTGCTATCGGCGCCTACGCGGTCATTGAAGATAAGGTTTCTTTGGGGGATAATGTAACAATTTACAGCGGATGTTTCATAGGGCACAGCACTAAGATCGGGGCCGAGGCCTTGATCTATCCAAATGTGTCTATCCGCGAAAATGTGATCATCGGCAGCCGTGTGATCATACATTGCGGCACGGTGGTCGGCTCAGACGGTTTTGGCTTTGTCAGCCTCAAGGGGCTGCATCACAAGATCCCGCAGTTGGGCACGGTTGAGATCGGCGACGACGTAGAGATCGGCGCCAATGTTTCCATTGACCGCGCGCGTTTCAACAAGACCGTTATCGGCTCCGGCACAAAGATCGACAACCTTGTGCATATTGCCCACAACGTGGTCATCGGCGAAAATTCCATTATTGTGGCACAGGCAGGTATTTCCGGCAGCACGATCATCGGAAAAGGCGTCACTATCGCAGGACAAGCGGGGCTCGTCGGCCATATCACCATAGGCGACGGAGCGATCCTGGCGGCACAGGCAGGAGTGACTAAGTCTGTGCCTGCTAATACCATGGTTTCGGGTTATCCTGCCAGGGAGCATGAGTCGGCAAAGCGCGTGAATGCCTGCGTGCAGAATTTGCCTAAGTTGTATGAAACCATAAAAGAGTTGAAGAAAAAAATAGAAGAGTTAGAAAAGAAGATCAGCCAAAAATAAAATGTAGGGGCAGGTTTTAAACCCGCCCTAAAGCGAATATACGAAAGGTTTTGTAGGGACAGCATATTATGCTGTCCCTACAGGCATAGTTTTGGATATGAGGTTTTTATCATATGGATAATCAGAAGACAATTGAAAAAGAGGTAAGTCTAAGCGGGGTGGGTCTGCATACGGCGATCAAGGCGAATGTCACTTTTAAGCCGGCTGAGGCGGGTTCGGGCATAGTTTTTGTGCGCACTGACCTGCCTGCGAGGCCCCGGATAAAGGCGATTGTGGATTCGCTTCTGGCGCAGGACCGTTACCATCGCCGCACATCTGTAGGTGTGGGTGGGGCTCAAGTTCAGACTATCGAGCATCTGATGTCGGCGCTGTCGGGCCTGGGCATTGACAATCTTATCGTTGAGATAGATAACCAGGAAATGCCGGGTTTTGACGGCTCAAGTGCGGCGTTTGTGGAGGTGTTATCAAAGGCCGGGATAAAGGAGCAGGAAGAGCCGCGGCAGTATCATGTGATCCGCGAACCTGTTTTTATTGAAGAGGACGGAGCCTCGATCATGGCCCTGCCGGCGCAGGATTTCAAGGTTTCATACACCTTAAGCTATAATCATCCGCTTCTTAAAGCGCAGTTTTTTGAGCAAGCAATAAACAGCGAAGTCTTTAAAAAAGAGCTTTCCGGGGCGCGCACGTTTTGCCTTGAGGATGAGGCTGCGGCCCTGCAGAAGCAGGGTATTGGGTGTGGCGCAAATTACGAGAATACGCTTGTTGTAGGAAAGAATGGCGTGATCAAGAATAAATTGCGTTATGAAGATGAGTTTGTCCGGCACAAGGTGCTTGATCTCTTGGGCGATCTCTATTGCCTGGGCCAGCCGATCAAGGGCCATATTATTGCCTTAAAGAGCGGGCATGCGCTGAACCTGAAATTACTCAGGAGGCTCGACCAGCAAAAAGAAAAATACGTCTCCGCCGGAGTCGCGGCAGTGTCCAATGTGCCGCTGGGTGAGCAATTAGACATTAACATGATCATGAAGATACTGCCGCACCGCGATCCGTTTCTGTTTGTGGACAGGATCATTCATCTTGAAGCGGGAAAGCACGCCACCGGTATAAAGAACGTGACCATTAATGATTATTTTTTCAAGGGGCATTTTCCGGGGAAACCGGTGATGCCCGGGGTTTTGATCGTTGAGGCAATGGCGCAGGTGGGTGGGGTAATGATGCTGGCGCCCGTTGAGAACCGCGGAAAATTAGCTTTTTTTCTGACTATTGATAATATAAAATTCAGAAAGACCGTGGTTCCCGGGGACCAGCTGGTGCTCGACGTGGTCGTCGGCAAGATCAAGGCCAGGACCGGGCAGGTCCACGGTGAGGCTTTAGTAGACGGTAAAGTAGTGGCTGAGGCGGATATGATGTTTGCCCTGGTCGATGCCTGAAAAATAGGTTTACCAGCCAAACAATATGCCAATACATAAAAGTGCGATAGTCTCTCCAAAGGCCCGATTAGGTAAAGGTGTTAGCGTCGGTCCCTATACCGTAATCACTGATGCGGTAGTCATCGGCGACGGCAGTGCAGTCGGCACACATTGTAATATCTCCGGCAACACTACCATTGGCAGGAATTGTCAGCTCTTTACCGGTGCTGTGGTGGGCAGCCGTCCGCAGGATTTGAAACACAAGGGCGAGAAAAGCCTTTTAGAGATCGGCGACAATAATATCATCCGCGAATACTGCACTTTTAATCCCGGCACGGAAGACGGCGCCAAGACCGCGGTGGGGAATGGCAACCTGTTCATGGCCTATTCGCACGTGGCCCATGACTGCATTGTGGGAAATAATTGTGTCATCGCCAATAACGGTACACTCGCGGGGCACGTTACCATCGAGGATCGGGCGGTGATCGGCGGGCTTGTAGCGGTGCACCAGTTTGTGCGCGTGGGCAAACTTTCTATTATCGGAGGATGCTCTAAGGTGGTACAGGACATTCCGCCATTTTCTACCTGCGACGGGCACCCTGCCCGTGTTTACGGGCTGAATCTCATCGGCTTAAGGCGCCATGCGATCCCGCGCGATTCTATAGAGAATCTTGACCGTGCCTTCAGGATATTCTTCGGCAGCGGGCTTTCCAAAAAAAGTGCCATTGAACAAGTTACAGCGCAGATCAAATCCACTCCCGAAGTAACATACCTTATCGACTTCATCAAAAAATCAGAGCGCGGCCTGGCCCGTTCATGCCGCAAAGAGTAGAAGACAATGGAAAAAATAGGCCTTATCGCCGGTAACAGAAAATTTCCTTTTCTGCTTGCGGGCGAAGCGAAGAAAAAAAATTACTATTTAGCGGCTGTGGCCATTAAAGGCGATGCCTCGCCTCGCCTGAAAAATTTTGTCGATAAAATATATTGGGTGGGCTTAGGTGAATTGAACCGGATGATCGAGATATTCCGGGCCGAAGGCATCACCAAGATCATTATGGCCGGCCAGGTCAGCCCCAAACGATTGTTCAGCAAGGAAGTAAAAAACAGCCCGGAGCTGCAGTGTTTGTTAGGAGAGATTACCGACAGGCGGGCAGATAGTATTTTCAGGGCGATAGCGCGGAGGCTGGAAGAAGCGGGGCTTCAATTGTTGGATTCTACCACTTTTATTGAGGAGTATCTGCCGGCAAAGGGCGTGCTGACAAGCGCAGGGCCGGATGCGGCGGCAGGCGCAGACATAAAATTCGGGTTAGACTTAGCCAGGGCTATTGCCGGGCTGGATATCGGCCAGACCGTGGCTGTCAAAGATAAAGCGATTGTCGCGGTAGAGGCGTTGGAGGGTACAGATAACCTGATCCGGCGCGCGGGTTTACTCAGCCGGGGGAGTGGTGTGACCGTAGTTAAGGTCAGTAAGCCTAAGCAGGACGCGAGGTTCGATATACCGGTGGTGGGGCTGAATACGGTCAGGAATCTGGTTAAAGCAGGGGCAAAGTGCCTTGCTATAGAAGCAGGTAAGACGCTTTTTATTGACCGGGCGCAGGCAGTGCGCCTGGCGGATAAGAAGGGGATTTGTATTATAGCAGTCTAAAATTATTTGTAGGGACAGCATATTATGCTGTCCCTACAGGACCGTTTTCGCGTTCAGTGTAGGGGCGGGTTTAAAACCCGCCCCTACAATAAAATTCTTGACACCTGGTAGGTTTTTAGGTATAACTATCACTAACAAGGAGGCAGTTATGCTGTTAAGGACAAAGCCGGTGGAATTCAAATTCTACGCGCCCGCGGCCAAAAAGGTCAGCCTGACGGGAAGTTTTAACGCCTGGAACACTAAGGGAATGGCGGCGAAAAAAGATTCCAAGGGCAATTGGAATGTTAAGGTAAATTTAAAGCCGGGTAGGCACGAATACAAGTTTCTAGTGGACGGTTCGTGGTTAAACGACCCGCGCTGCACAGCTTGTGTGCCAAACTCCTTCGGAACGCAGAATTGTCTTATTGAGGTCAAGTAGTCGTCGAACGAGCCTAAAAAAAGGGGACGGTTCTAATTTTTTTGCCGGATAGACGCCGGAAAATTAGAACCGTCCCTATTATTTTTAAACAAAGAACAAACGCCAAATGAAATACATATACGGTCCGGTAAAATCACGCAGGTTAGGTTTGTCGCTGGGCATCAGCCTAATCCCTTATAAAATATGTAGTTTCAACTGTGTTTATTGTCAGTTGGGCAAGACTCTACATCTGACAAGCGAAAGAAAAGAATATACCCCCATACTAGAAGCGCTC
>JAUYEC010000151.1 GCA_030691585.1 Candidatus Omnitrophota bacterium | reverse complement strand
CAGCGGAACTTTCGGGTCCATGCGGAAATCCGCTCCGTTATCAATTACCAAAGCACCTCTCTTCACCGCCTCAGTTGCGAAAGTAACCGCGGCCCCCTTCTCGCCCTCGGTCCCGGCGAACAAGGCAATATTAATATTGTTAAAACTATCCGGCGACACTGCCTCTACCGCGTATTTTGCGCCGTCAACTTCGATCTCCCGCGCCGAGCGCGCCAGCACCAAAAGTTTGCCGACGGGGAAATTCCTCTGCTTCAACACGCGCAGCATCTCGATCCCCACCGCCCCAACTCCTACCACAGCAACATTATACTTTTTCATCTTATTCCCTTTCCCTAATATATACGCCTGTCGGCTTTCTCGCTCAGGGTAGCTTTTGCCCCTGGACTGCTTAGCGGTGTGCCGCGTCGCGGTTCTCGCAGGAACGCTCGCTTTTCCCCGGCGTGGAAAAGCTTCGCTCGGAAGGGCTCCTCGCTCTCGCCGACTCCGTAAAATAGCGGGCGATCCATGCCCGCTCGTCGCCCTTACGTCCTGCTCGAATCGCGCCTCGTCACCCGCTATCTAGACATATTCTGTAGGGGCGGGTTTGAAACCCGCCCCCTACAGTGGATACGCGAAAGATTTTGTAGGGACAGGATAATATCCTGTCCCTACAGGCGCGGTCGTATTACTTATTATTAAGGAAATCGAGGATGGCGCGGGCGCCGCGTTGCCCCGCGCCTGGCTCTCCGAGGAGTGAGCGTGTTTCGGCAAGGTCAGCCTTGATACGTTCCATGCGGCTGGCGTCGCTAAGAATAGCGGATACTTCGCGGGCTATCAACCGTGGCTTAGCGTTGAACTGGATGAATTCCGGGATCACTTTTCTACGGGCGATGATATTGACGATGCAGATATGCGGGATCTTGACTTGCGGGCGATAAAGCAGGTAATTCAAAAGGTTCATTTTATAGATCACTACAAAAGGCTTGTTCATCATTGCCGCTTCCAAGGTCGCTGTCCCTGATGTGATGAGTGCCAGGTCGCAGGCATTCAGGCAATCGCAGGTCCTGTCTTCAATGACCCTTAGTTTCAGATCGCGTTTAGAGCGGCGCATCAACTTATTGTATACTTTTAAGTCCACATGCGGGGATTTGGCGATGATAAACTGCGCATCGGGAAAGCTTTTGCGCAGGAGGGAGGCAGTTTTAAGCATTACCGGAAGGATGTATTTTATTTCCTGGCCGCGTGAGCCGGGCAGTAAGGCGAAAATTTTTTCACGCGCATCCAGGTTCATTTTATCCAGAAACGATTTTTTATCCTGCAGCCGGCAGCCCAGATCCGCTAAGGTATGCCCGACAAAAGTTACGTCAATGCCGCGCGACCTGTAGAATTCTTCTTCAAATTTAAAAAGCACGACCATCTTGTGCACATATCTGGCGATCGACTTTATGCGGCCGGGCCTGGAGGCCCAGACCTGGGGGCTGACGTAGTAGATCACCGGGATCTTTTTATTTATCGCCTTGGCCAGACGGAGATTAAAGCCGGAAAAGTCCACCAGGATTATAGCGGCGGGCTTTTTTTCTTCAATTTTGCGCAGAATAAGTTTTTTGAGGGCAAAGAAGCGGGGGAGTTTGACTAAAACGTCAAAAAGGCCGAAGGCGCCAAGCTCTTTTATGTCCTGCCAGATTGTAACACCTTGGCCACGCAGGCACTGGCCGCCCACGCCGGAGATCGCAAGAGTCGGGTCGATCTTTAACAGGGCCGCGGCAAGGTTTCCGGCATGCATATCTCCGGATGCCTCTCCACAGACGATTATTATATTTTCTTGTTCCATATCTGGTCGCGGATCTCTATGGCAACTGCCAGCGCATCTCTTGCGGTTTCGCCTGAGACCAGCGGTTGGGCGCCGGTAGCCGCACATTCAAGGAAAGATTCCAATTCTTTTTTCAGGGGCTCGACTTTCTCGATCGGCAGGTCGGTTTTTTTGATCGTCAGGCCCTCTTTAGTATAGACGCAGGCTTTTGCGTCTTTATAATCCAGGGATATATAGGTATTTTCCTGAAAAATGCGTATCTTGCGCATTACTTCGTCGGAGACGCGGCTGGCGGTGAGGTTTGCCACGCAACCGTCAACAAAAGTGATCCGGGCGTTGGCAATGTCTTCATACTGGGTCAAGACACTGACACCGACGGATTCGATCTTTTTGATCTTCGCCCGCACCAACCCCAGGATTATATCTATATCGTGGATCATAATGTCCAGGACAGCGCCTACATCAAGCGAGCGGTTGGGGAACGGGCTCAAGCGATGACATTCGATGAATTTCGGCTCTTTGATGATTTTAAGTGTCGCGGAAAACGCGGAGTTAAAACGCTCAATATGGCCGACCTGCAGGACGGTATTGCCTGCGGCCGCGACTTTTATCAGTTCGTCGGCTTCTTTGAGGTTCGAGGTAAAAGGCTTTTCTACCAGGACCGGGATACCGTGTTTGAGGAAAAATAGGGCTATCTTGTGGTGAAGGTTGGTGGGTGCTGCAACGCTTAGCGCGTCAACTTTTCCCAGGATCTGGGTATAGTCGGAATATCCGCTGACGCCGAAATTGGAGGCTACTTCCTGCAGGCGCGTAGGATCCGCGTCGCAAACCGCTACCAGCTGGCAATTCGGGTTTTCCTTATATATGCGGGCATGGATGCTACCCAGGCGGCCCACGCCGACCACCGCAACTTTGAGTTTATTCATAAAAAGATGATATCAAAACACTCGACAAAAGTCAAACGGTATGATATATTACGATTTCGTTTTGTAGGGACAGGTTTCAAACCTGTCCCTACAAAACCCTTTATGGTTTCATCTGTAGGGGCGGGTTTGAAACTCGCCCCTACAAGGACGTGTTTAAATTGGAGAAGGAATAAAACATGAAGGATTACCTGAAGTTACTGAGATTTGTCAGGCCCTACTGGGGCAGGTTCTTAATTGCCGGGGTATGCATGGGTTTTTCCGCTATTTTTGACGGGGCGCAACTGGCAATGATCGTACCGCTGGCGGATAAGGTACTGACGAACAAAAAAATCGTCATTCCCACGAAATTGCCGGCTTTTTTGGCGAATTTCATTGACAAGGTCAACAATACCCCGCCTGAAACGCTTTTGGTATATATGTCGGTTTCCGTACTGGCCCTTTTTCTTTTAAAGGGCGTGTTTGGATTTTTTCAGAGCTATCTCATGTCGGATATCGGCCAGACGGTGATCAAGGACATCCGCGAAAAACTCTATGCCAAGATGCACACGCTTTCCCTGGAGTATTTTACCCACAAGCGCGGAGGGGAGCTGATCTCGCGTATAACCAACGACGTCAGGATCGTGGAAAACGCGGTGATCTACGGTTCTACTGACCTCGTCTATCAGACCCTGCAGGTAGTGATTTTTCTCTCTCTGTCGTTTTTCATCTATTTTAAAATGGCCCTGATCACGGTACTTTTAGTGCCCTTGATCACTTTGCCTATCGCCAGGATGGGCAAGCTCTTAAGAAAACTCTCCCGGCGTTCACAGGAAAAAATGGCGGATATAAACTCGCTTCTCTATGAGACCATCATGGGCACGCGCATTGTCAAGGCCTTTAATATGGAGGATTATGAAATAGAGAAGTTTAAGCGCATAAATTTTGATTATTATAAGATCTCTATGAAGTCGATCATGCGCCTTTTGATCTTGAGCCCGATCACCGAATTCCTCGGTTGTATCGCCGGCGTATCGGTATTTTTCTGGGGCGGCAAACAGGTCATCGCGGGGACTCTGTCATTCGGCGTCTTCGGCCTGTTTTTGGGTTCATTATTATCGGTGATCAGGCCGTTTAAGAAATTGAGCCAGGTGCATTCGCTTAACCAGCAGGCAATGGCTGCC
>JAUYEC010000127.1 GCA_030691585.1 Candidatus Omnitrophota bacterium | reverse complement strand
GGCCGTATTCAGCGTGCCGCCCAGCTTAGTGACCGCTTCGTTTATCTGGTTAAAGAGCGTCTTTTTTTCTTCCTCGGCCAAGTCGGACCGGACGATCAACATCGTTTCATATTTCTTCATTGTTTTTCTCCTATGATGCTACGATTAAACTTCTCCATGGTTTTATCCATACCGTCTGTTACCCAGGACCTGCAGCACTCCACTGCATCGTCGATTATGCCGTCAATTATTTCTTTTTCTTTTTTTAAGAAAGGCATTAATACGTATTCGGCGCTGTCTATACCGCGGTGCGGCCGGCCTATGCCGATGCGCAGGCGCGCGAATAGAGGGGTGCTGAGGCTGGCTGCAACTGATTCCAGGCCCTTGTGGCCCCCCGAGGAGCCTCCGGGCCTGATCTTTTGCCTGCCTAATTCCAGGTCCAGGTCGTCGACTACGATCAAAAGGTCAACGAGTGCGACCTTGTATTTCTTAACCAGCGCTCTTACCGCCTTACCTGATAAATTCATGTAGGTAAGCGGTATGGCCACAAGTGCCGCCTGGCCGTTGATCTTTGTCCGGGCGCTCAGCGCCTGCGTGCCCCAGTCTCTTTTAAGAGCCGCTGCCTGATCTTTTGCCAGGGCCCTGACCAGGCGAAATCCGACATTGTGCCTTGAATCTTTATAGTTATCACCGGGGTTGCCCAGGCCGACGATCAGCTTCATAACAAACGGTTACTTTTTCTCTTCCTTCTTTGTTTCTTTCTTGGCTTCTTTATCTTCGGCCTCGCCTTCAGCCGGGACTTCCTTCTTTTCCTTGATCACTTCGGGTTCCTGCTTTTCTTCGCCTTCAATGGGTGCCACCGCCACCTCTTCCTTCATCGGTTCGGTAACCGAGAGCACTATTGACGACGGATCATCCAGGATCTTTACCCCGGCAGGAACAACGATATCTTTTACATGAATGGCGTCCCCGATCTTTAACGGCCCGACTTCCACCGCGATTTCCTTAGGGATGTTCGTGGGCAAACACTCTATTTCAATTTCCCAGAGGACATGCTCCAGGGAACCGCCTTCCTGTTTGACGCCCACAGGCTCGCCCTTTACCACCACCGGTACCTTGACCTTGATCGCCTTGGTCAGGGAGATCTCGTTAAAATCAACGTGAATAATGTCGCCGCGCACCGGGTCATGCTGGATCTCTTTGACCAGGCACGGACGGTTCTTGCCCTTCAAGTCATTGGCGATCTTGAGGTTTATCACCGCGCTCTCCAAGTGGTACTCATGCATTAAATGCAGAAACTGCTTCCTGGGAAGCTGCAGCGGCAGTGATTCCTTGCCCGAAAAATAGACCACCGCCGGGATAAAACCCTTTTCCTTTAAATCTTTAACTTGAGCCCTGCCTATTCCCGTTCTTAATTGCGCTTCCAAGATTATTTCATCCATGGGTTCTCCGTAGGTTAATCAAACAACGAACTGACCGATTCCTCGTGGTGTATCCTCTTTATTGCCTCAGCCAAGAGGCCGGCCACGGAAAGCACCTCTATGCGTGAATGCTGCTTTTCCTCGGGCTGGGGTATGGTATCGGTGATCAATAATTTCTGCAGGACGTCACATTTATCTATGTTGTCCATCGCAGGCCCCGACAATACGCCGTGGGTGATCGCAGCAACTATGGTCTTGGCCCCGGCCTTCTTAAGGGCCTTAGCCGCCTCCACAAGCGAACCGCCGGTCGCGATCAGGTCGTCAACAATGATCGCGTTTTTGCCTTCTACTTCGCCTAAAATATGCACTGCCTCGGCTTTTTCCGGAGAGAGACGGCGCTTGTCTATGATCGCAAGCCCGGCGGAAAATCTCTTGGCATAGGCGCGGGCCATCTTGATAGAGCCCACATCCGGCGAGACCACAACCAGGTCCTTCATCTTTTTCTCGGCAAGGTAATCGTTAAATACGGTCACCGCGAAAAGGTGGTCCAGCGGGATATCGAAAAAACCCTGAATTTGTCCCGCGTGCAGGTCTATGGTAAGAATACGGTTTGCCCCGGCAACAGTCAGAAGATTGGCCACGAGCTTTGCGGTGATGGGCACGCGCGGCTGGTCCTTGCGGTCCTGCCTGGCGTATCCGAAATACGGTATTACCGCGGTGATCCGCTGCGCCGACGATCTTTTAAGAGCGTCAAGTATGATCAATAATTCCATCAGGTTCTCGTTCACCGGCGGGCAGGTCGGCTGGATGACAAACACATCTTTGCCGCGGACGTTCTCGTTGATCTTGACCCGGATCTCGCCCTCACTGAACTTTGAAACAAAAGCGTCGGAAAGCTTTACCTTCAAATGCTTGCAGATATTCCTGGCTAATTCAAGGTTGGCGTTACCGGTCAGTATCGCTAGTTTGTCCATTTTTATAGCCCTCGTATTATGAGACCAGTTTAGTAACCAGAAACCTGTAACCGAATCAATAATTACCGTAGGACGTGAGACGTTGGACGTAAATTCGAAACGTCCTACATCCTACGTCCTAGCGAGCGAAGCGAGCGGACGTCCAACGGAACACGTCATTATTTCAATAACTTCGCCGGCACTCCGACTACCGTGGCCCCGGCTGCGACGTCTTTTGTCACCACCGACCCGGCGCCCGTAGCCGCCTTTTTTCCAACCCTGACCGGGGCAACAAGCATGGTGTCTGAACCGATAAAAGCGCCGTCGCCGACCACGGTAATATTCTTTCCTTTGCCGTTGAAATTAGCAGTCACCGTGCCGGCGCCGATATTGACACCCCTGCCTATAACACTATCTCCGATGTAACAAAAGTGTTTAGCGAATGTTTTGGAGGATATTACGGAACGGGTAATTTCCAGAAAGTTGCCGATCACCACATCATCCCGGATGCGGGTGCCCTGCCTGAGGTGCGCGAAAGGGCCTACGGAACAACGTAAACCGATTTTAACATCATTATCAATAACTGTAAAGGGATAAATTACCGTATCCCGGCCGATTTTGGCCCCGTAACTGATGAACGTGGAAGCCGGGTCCTCAATAGAAACACCCTGGTGCATCAATTTAGCATTGATCAAGGCGCGCATCAACGCGTTTATCTTCGCAAGGTCCGCGCGGTCATTGACACCCAATGCTTCATTGATATCCGCCAGGTTCACCGCATCGACGACACTGCCTTTTTTATAAAGCAAAGATACGGCATCGGTCAGGTAATATTCTTTTTTGCGGTTATTGGGGCGGATAGTTCTGATAACACCCTCAAGTGCCGCTTTATCAAAGCAGATTATGCCGGTATTTACTTCTTTGATGCTTTTTTGGTAATCATCAGCGTCTTTTTCCTCAACCACGGCGCGGACAATGCCGCATTTATCCCTTATTACCCTGCCGTAGCCCTGCGGCTTCTCAAGCTGGCCGGTCAAAAGCACCGCGGCTGATTTGCTGTCTGCCTGATAGCGCAGTAATTTCAAGACGGTTTCTTTTTTTAACAGAGGCGTATCTCCGTAAAGGACCAGGACCGTCCCGGAAAAACCTCTTAATTGCGGGAGCGCTGTTTTTACCGCGTCAGCCGTGCCCAAGAGCCGTTTTTGCACGACGCAGCGCGCTTGGCTGCCTACGAGCGAACGCACCTCTTCATGCTTATAGCCCAGCACACAGATAGTGCGCTGGGGCTTGAGGCTGCGCGCCAAATCCAGCACAAAACTCAACATTGGCCGGCCAGCGACCGGATGCAGGACCTTAGGCGCCGCCGACTTCATCCGCGTGCTCTTGCC
>JAUYEC010000180.1 GCA_030691585.1 Candidatus Omnitrophota bacterium | reverse complement strand
TTTTCTTTGTCAAAAAACCGTAAATTGTTTTTTTCGTACCAACCGCAATGTTTGATTTCCTTGCCCAAAAAAATATTGAGCCGGCGCAAGAGGTAGCCGTTCTTTGCGAAAGGGGTAGTCCGTTTTTTCCTGATCTCATCCTGAAGTTCCGCCGTAATCACCTCGTCGGCGTCAAGCACCAGGACCCAGCGGTTAGCCGCCTGTTGCAGCGCATAATTCATCTGCTCGGGGTAACCTGTAAGTTTATGTTGGAATACCTTGTCGGTATACCTGCGGGCAATGTCCACGGTCTGGTCAGTGCTGAAATCGTCTATTACGATGATCTCATCAAGGAATTTGGCGGATTCAAGACAATCCTTAATATCCGCCTCGGAATTCTTTGTCCCGATTATACAGGTGATCTTCTGGCTCCGGCTTGTTTCCAAAATAGCTCCTTTTAATTCTTACGGCATAAAAAAAGCACGCCCGGGCTTGTCGCCGCCGTTACCCGGGAGATCTCAAAACTTTCACACTTCATTTCTTGCGGCGGGATAATACCTTTTATCTTTGAAATCAGATATACGCCAAAAGAAACCGCACTTCTGGGGATTATTCTTCTGATCCCCAGAAAATCAAATTTCCGTATGCTCTCTAATTTACTCTCAAGGCGGTACACTTGTTCCGGCCGGGAAATTCCGAAGGTTTCTTCAGTCGCAAATCCGTATTCGGACAAGATGCCCCTCCATTGATCCTGAGTAAAACAATGCAGATGCGCGGCATCGGCATCCACTTTTTGAGCTTCCTTCCAATTGCGGGTAGATGCAAAAAGTTCTCCTCCCTTTTTAATCACCCGGGATAATTCCCCAAGCACTTTGCGGTAATCCTTGACCAGATGGAGCACCTCAAACAAACATACCGCGTCAAAACAGCCGGCGGCGAAAGACGTTTTCTCCAGATCTGTGATAATAAAGTTGATATTTTTCCGGCGATAATTTTTCCTGGCCCACAAGATCGTCTCCGGGCTAAAATCAACGCCGGTAACAGCTGCGGCCGATCCCCCCAATAGATCCGTCCCGTAACCGTAGGCGCATCCGGCATCTAAGACATTTAACCCTTTTACCCGTTCTCGCACAAACCGGTAACCGGCCATCGCTTCCAAATACTGGGTATTATGCGGCTCGGGCCTGGTGCGCAAATTAATTTCTTTATCTTTCAAAACTTTAATCATTCGTCAATCTCCGGCTTTTCAATCAAGGGATAACACTGTTAAGCTATTTTTTCCGCCTCAATAATAATAATCGGCGCGTAGCGTTTCAGGGCTAAGCCGATAAACCTTTTATTTAGAATCCTGAAATTTAAATCCTTTAAAATCATTTCTATTTCCCGCGGACGGTATGTCTTCAAGGGTAAGTCCCTGACCGTGCTGTCGTAATAAGGCGCAAGTTTATATTTTAAATTCAGCAGGGGGTTATCGGCATTACGGAAATCAAAAATTACCCTGCCGGATTTTCTGCATACGCGCTTTATCTCGCCAAGGACCTGCTTCATTACCTCAGTGGACGGCAGATTAAAAAAAACATTGATACAAATAACTAAGTCAAAATATTCGTCTCGAAAATCAAGGTCTTCTGCCCGCTGTAAGGCAAGATGTATATCCTTAAATTTATCTCTGCAAAGACGTTTTCCTGCCGACTCTAATCTTGCGTTGTTATTATCAACACCCCAGATTTCCAGGCCTGCATTCTGACGAGCCAGCGCCTGTAAAAAAAGGCCTTCCCCGCACCCTACCTCTAAAACCCGGCCCTGCCGCAGTCTTTGGCACAACATCAAGGCAGCTTCTCTTACCTGCCGCTGCCAATACCCTGCCGAATACTCGCCCTTCTCGTCCGGTCTAGACATAAGCCCAAGGAACCAGCGGTATATCTTTGGCAACATGATCAATCCCTCTCCTTATGCTTTTCCAGAAGCCTCAGCGCCGCTTCAACTGTTTCCACTGGCGATATCGCCTTCAGACACCTTAACGAAGCGCAAGCTGTCCTGGTGCACGGGGCGCAATCGGCCTTTTTGTATAAAACTACCGCCTTATCCGATATCTTCCGCGGGTCAAACCGGGTAAGATGCCCGGGCCCGAAGATGGCGACTACGGGTGCGCCTAAGACAGCGGCAATATGCATTGGGCCCGCGTCATTGGTTATGAGAACAGAGCATCGATCGATCAAGGCCGCGAATTGTTTTATATTTGTCTTTCCTATAAGGGAAATGATATTAGAATTTCCTGTCTCCTTGAAGGCGCGCCCTGCCTCGGTCTCGTCTCCTGAGCCCATTATTATCACCTTATAGCCGTATCCGGCTAATAAAGAAGCCGTTTTAACAAAATTTTCTAACGGCCATCTCTTGGCTGCGTACGGCGCCCCGGGAGAAATGCCTATAATAGTGTGGCTGTCAAAAATAGCGCGATCTTTCAGGATTTTACCGGCGTAAGCAACATCTTCTTCTGTCAGATTAAGTTCGGGCCGGTCACCCATATCCGGCGCACCGAGAAGCCTTATAAGTTCTATATTGTAGTCTATGTCATGTTGTGTACCTATAAGCGTCTCCGGCAGTCTGATATCCAGGAAAAACCCTTTTCCGTCGGTGTTACGTCCCGCGCTTATGCGTGGATTGATAAGGAAAAATAGGAGCGCCATCTTTGCCGCGCCGCGGAAAGACGCGAGACTACGCATATTTACAGCAATGTCTGTTTTTCTCTTTCTCAGCGTCATGAGGATAGACCAGAC
>JAUYEC010000069.1 GCA_030691585.1 Candidatus Omnitrophota bacterium | reverse complement strand
AGGTGATGGATTGGACATAGTCGTCCGCCGGCAGTCGTCCGTCGTTGGCGTAAACCCGTTCCAATAAACCGGAATTTATCTCATAAGACTAATTGACGATTCCACCATCGGGGTATTTCAAGGCGGTAAGCCGGTCTAAATCATCATAGGCGCGCTCAACAGGATAGGCGACGGCATCAATGGTTTTTATGGATTTTACTTCCCTGCCCAATTTATCATAGAAAAATTCAGTAGAACCGCTTCGGTCTTTTACTTTAGATAGCCTGCCGACACAGTTTTCTTTTGTTGAATCGTCATAGGAATACTCGGAGATTGGCCTCGTCCTATCGGCCTCGGCACTCCCTCGGGCTTCGCCCTCGGTCGCTTCGTCGCCTGCGGCTCCTCGCAATGACTTTTTGGTTAATCTGTTGATCTTGTCGTAGTCAAAAACTAACACTTGGCCTTTGGCGTCGGTTTGCTTAATCAGGTTACCAATGACGTCGTACTCATAAGCCCAGATCCCCATATCGGGATCGATCATCTTAATCTTACGACCGAGGGAATCATAGAATATCTGGACCGCATTACTTTGGGCGTCAATAGTCCGAGTTAAGTTATTTTGGCTGTCGTATTCATATTTAGTCTTATAGACGCCGCCCTGGGTAAATTCGGTTACTTCAATAATATTACCGTAAACATCTTTTAAGACGCCTTTTCTGTGCTCCCCAGGATCAGTTGATTCCGCATAAAGCAAATTTACGTAATTTAGCGAACTTTCAACATCCTTTAAGCTTCCGGGAAAATCCGCTATTGTTTTTATTACCCTGCCCCGGATGTCATAGACATACTTTGTATATGCGATATTTTTTACATCCTCGTCGGCATAATGCGGCAAGGACTCTTTTTCTTTCTGGCCGCGGTCATTATAGAAAACCTCGCTGGAGACATTTCTTTGGACCGCGCCGTCTTCACCCGAAGAAACAGTTTTGTATTTTCTGCCTAAACCGTCAATATATTCGGTTTTGAATAAGCCCAAGGCATTGGTAGCAGTCTTAGTATTAAAATTGGGATATTCATACATTGCAACGGGTTGCCCGTTAATCTGCGTGCTGGTGGCCCGGCCCAAAGAATCATAAACAGAAGTAGTAACAGTGCCGTTAGCATCAGTAGTAGATTTGAGCGTGCCGAATTTGGGCTCATATATATAGGTAAGGGTATGCTCCAAGGAATTGACGGCCTTTTGCGGATAGGTATTAAAGATAATCTCGTAATCAGTGGTTACCACGGCGCCTTTAGCATTAGCAGCGGAGACGAGATTGCCGAACAAGTCGTAAGAATATCGTGTTTGCGGGTTAACGGACGAAACGGAGAGCGGAAGGATAAAAACTGTATCCTTGATCAAGTTGCCTTTGGTATCGTATTCAAAGGCCTTTTTAGAAATGATATTTCCGTCTTTGTCTTTGAGAACAGCCTCGAGCGGATGGTTAAAACCGAGTTCATACGGAAGTGAATAGACGGTTTGTGTGGATTTTTTATAAACGGCATTCTGGACTTCAGGCACGCCTGCCTTTGAGGCATCTGCTTCGTCTTTTGCCTCGATAACATTTCCGAAATTATCATAGGTAAATTTACTTTTGGTTTCAATGGAGCTTCCATTTTCATGCCAAACAGTAGCAACCTGCTCGGTGAGGGCGGGAAAACCCAGATTTTTATCCTCGGGACCTGCTTTTTTTACCTCGTATTTATTGACGGTATCGCTGATTATTTTGCCTATTCCATAGTAGTCAAGATTCCCGTCATAAGCGGCAATCCTTTTAATCTGGCCTTTTAAGGCGCCGTCTTCGTCTTTATCGCTCCTGCCTTGCAGAAAATATGTCTCGGTATAATTTTTGCTTGCCGCGTCAGTAACTTTTACTTTAGCGAAACCCCGGAATTCACGCTCCACCGGGTCAAAATACCCGTCGGAATAAACAAATTCCTGCGCATAACTCGCATATCTTCCGGAGGGAACGCTATTTACCAAAACCACTGAACTTGTAACATAGACCGGAAAAGGCAGGAGTTTATTATCGGATTCCGCGGCATAAGTATAGGTAATTTTAGTCTTTCCGCCCATGCCATTGTCAATCTCGGTTAAAAGGCCGCTAGGCTTTATATCCTTACGGATTTTAACCGCCCAACGGGTTATACCGACTTTATCTTGATCAAAAACAGCGGCGTCGGCGATACCGTCGCCGTTAAAATCCCCTACTGAAGCAACCTCGTCATTGTTGGTGCCGAATGAATCCAGCCATACGCGTTTCTCCGGTATTTCTTTAAATCGGTCTCCGGTAGCAATAGCATAATACCAATTATGGTTATCCTTATCCCAATATCCGATATCCGCGAGGCCGTCATTATTAAAATCAGCGGCTAACGGGTCTTTGTCTTTAGCGAACCCGGTTATCCAGGATTTGCCTTCCACAAATTTTTCCGTATTGGAGAAAAAGACCGTAAACTCGCCTGATGATTTATTGAACAGACAAAGATCAGTCAGGCCGTCGCCGTTAAAATCTCCGGACAAAGGCGCGCAGTCCTTGAGTTTTAGATCAACCGGCCGCTCACTGAACCCTCCAAAACCCGAACTGCTGCCTAAGGCGACTTTGATCGTACCGTCGTCCTTATTATAAAAAATAAAGTCGGTGTATCTATCACCGTTGAAGTTTCCGGTAGACGGCCGCCAGGCCTCCGAGTGTTCAGGAAAACTAAACTGCCATTTATCCGCGGCAGAAAAACCTCCCCCTGTTGACAGCGCGGCTTTGAATTGCCCTTCACGCCAATTATAGATTCCTATGTCCGACTTGCCGTCGCCGTCAAAATCGCCGCCTATCGGCCACCAATCCCGGGAACCGCCGAAATTAGCCAGCCAAGGCACAGCACTCGGAAATTCGCCTTTGACGGAAAAACAGATATTCCATTCTCCGTTTGCGTAATTATGCACGCCCAGGTCCGTCAGGCCGTTACCGTCAAAATCTCCCATGATCGGGTTCACGGAAGAGTTGATATCGTCAATGTCTATGCCGATTTTTTCGGTCTTAATGAGATTATCATTATCCGTGATTGTCGCAGAAACCGAGTATTCTCCTTTTTTGTCAAACTTTACCGTAGCCGCATACTCCGTATTGTTAGCAATCTTGCCTTTTACGGCCTCGCCGTTGCCTTTATCAATGGAATAATTCAGCTCTTTATCTTCCTTGTCCGGGTCAAAAGGAAAAATCGTAATTTTAATTGTATCGTTCATAAAGGCGGTTGCCGGCTCCACTTTTAAACCCACTTTATCCGGCGGCCGCGGGCTGTTTTCCACTATTATCGCAACCGTCTGGCGGACAGTATCTCTGCCGTCTGACACGGCTACTTCAGCGGTATATTTTCCCGCGTCGTCAAAACCGGTCCGCCATTGGCCATGATCATCAAGCGGCGCGTAATAATAGAAAGATACCGCATCGCCGTCAGAATCAGATGCCGAAGGAGAAACAACAGCTAAATCGCCTTCCTTAATATTTATAGCCGCGATCGGCTTTAATACGGGCGGAGCATTGGTATCAAATACGTTTAAGGAAATGGTTTTTGAATCAGACAGGCCCGCGCTGTCAGTTGCCGTTACTTCAATTCTGTAAATCCCCTTAGCCGCGGCCTGCCAATCGGCTTGCGAATACCACACCCCTGCCTCTGACGCATCCTGCGAGGATTTTTCTTCCTTAATAGAATCGCTGTAAGTAACCTTGATTTTTTTCTTATCCAGATTTTTAACTTTGACCTTTATTTTTACCGCGTCCTTTTTGACTATTTTTTCCGGCACCGTTTCTATTTGTTCGATTACCGGGCCGCTGCCGGCCCGCAATGTGACTTCCCTGCTTTCAACAGAATTACCTTCGGAATCTAAAGCAATAAATTTTACGGTTTCTTTCCCCTGCCAATTTTTCGCGGGCGTTATGCTGACTTTGTGCGTTTGGGGGTCGATTTTAACGCCTATCTTGGAATTACCGCTTACCGCGTATGTCAATGGGATGCCATCAGGGCTTTCAAAATAATCATCTAAATTAAAAGCATTATTTTTATCTTTGCCTACTTCTATGAGTTGGCCCGGTATATCCTTACTCTGCACAGGCGGGCCGGATAACGCCGCGCTGACAAAGCCGCCGTCTAAGACATAATTATCGCCGTCAAATTCCCCTTTGCATAGACCGCCGACCGTATCCTCCAAGAGCACGTATGAAGATGCGGCCCGCCCCGCCCCTCCGGAATTCAACGCTGCCCCGCTCAAACGATAGCTCGCGCTGTCGGCATAAAAAGCCAAAGCTTCTCTGACAGGGCCGAAAGCAGCCAGATGTAAAAAAATTAAAAATATAGAGATTATTTTCTTAAACATTATTTTTTCATAATAAAAGCCAAAGCGTAATACGGAGGAAGGTTATTCTGCGCAGCAGCGCTGCCCTCGTATGAAGTATAATATTCTCCGGAAGAACTAACTCCATCCCCTCCGGAAACTGCCGTGTCGATATTGCCCCCTGAATCCGTAAGGCCTCCGCCTCCTCCACGCAATAAATGCGAGCTGGAACTGCCCTGCCATTGATAATTATAGCCTCTTGCTCCGCCGCCGCCTTGCGCGCCTATTCCGTGCGTATGTTCCGCCTGGAAATGTTGGTGTAACAGCCCTTTGTGGGCATGGGCAGGCCCGGTATGAGTATGCGCAGGGTTAAGATGCCGGTGTGCAGGCATATTCTCTAAAGACAAAACCACTTCCTTAGCGCCGCCTGTTTGGGTTTGCGCCCCGGTAATCATTGTTTTTGCGGCTCCACTTTGGTCTTGCCTTGCGCCGACAATGAATTTGTCTCTTAAATCAGGAGTACCGTTAGCCCCATCGCAAAGAACCCAGCCGGCCGGTATGGCAGAAAGCGGACCACTCCACATTATGACGGCATTTTGGAAGACACCGTTATCAGCCGCTTCCGCTTTTATCGCGTAGATACTGCCGGTAATCCTCTGCCGGGGACTCATTTCAGGCTCGTTGCTTTGGCTCTCATTCTCTACCTTGAATGTCAACCAATATGGCTTGTCAAAAATAAGGCCTATTTCCTTAGAAGAACCTAATATCACACTAAAGGCGCCCTTTTGCACAGATATGCCTGATTGCGTCTCTTCCCAGAGGACTTTTCCCGATTTTTCATCATCATAGATTTTAAAAGTAATTTTGAAAGCGCCGCTTTTGGATTTCCCTTCTTTATCAGCAAGCCTGCCCTGATAATTGATAAAATGGGGAACTGCGCCATAAGAAGAAACGCGAAGAAAAAAAACTATAATTAAAAATAAAAATATCGTTTTAAATGTCTTATCCATCTTGCTCCTATTTTTTCATAATGAAGGCCAAAGCGTAATACGGGGGAAGGTTATTCTGCGCAGCAGCGCTGCCCTCGTATGCGGCATAGACTCCGGCGCTGTTTGTTTCCCCTTGCCCGGAAGATGAAGTTGTGCCCGCTCCCGCGGAGCCTACACGCAGGCCTCCTCCGCCTTCCATTGTGGCCCGGTCTTGTTCTCTGCCTAACCATGCCGCCTGGAAACCACCAATACTGCCGCTGTAACCGGAACCTATCGCATGCGTATGCTCTGACTGAAGATGCTGGTGCAAAGGCCCTTTATGGCTATGGGCAGGCCCGGTATGGGTATGCGCCGGATTAAAATGCCGATGAGCAGGTATATTTTCCAGGGCTAAAGATACCTCTTTTGCTCCACCCGTCTGCGTCTGTATCCCGGTTATGGTAGTTTTTATAATTCCATTTTGGTCGGCGAAGCCGGCCCCAATAATAAACTTATCCCTTAGATCGGGGGTGCCGTTAGCCCCATCGCAAAGAACCCATCCGGCCGGCATAGAAGAGATAGGCCCGCTCCACATGATGACGGCGCCGGACGGCAGGTCGTTATCGGCGAATTCCGACCTGTATACGTACCCGACAGAACACAATTTTTGCCGCGGTTCCATTTTTTGGCCGTTGATCAATATTTCCAAATAGTATTGCTCGTCAAATTTAAGTTTCAATTCTGAAACAGCTCCCAGTAAAATATTAAAAACGCCTTTTTTTATAATCACATCAGAACGGGTTTCATCCCAAAGGAGCTTTCCGCCTTCGTTATAGATGCGGAAAGTAAAAACCGCTTGTTCTAAGGATTTCCCGGACCTATCCACCGCCCTGCCTTGGTAATTGATCAAACGCGGAACTTCGGCATATAAATTAACACGCCAGCAAAAAGCAGCCGATAAGGACAACGATATGGCCAAACTTAATTTAATAATCTTATCTTTTAATGTCTTTTTCATATAACCTCATAATAAACGCCGACGCATAATACGGAGGGAGGTTTGTATAGGCAGAGGGCGCGCTGCTGCCTGCCTGCGACCCATATTGTCCGCCAGATGCGCCTGTGTCACCGGTTACGCTGGAAGTTTCATTATCACCGGCCGCTGCGGTAAGAACATCACCGCCGCTGCCTAAACTCTTTTCGCTGCGGCCGCCGAAATTCCAGTCAATCCCAGGGCCTCCTGTATTGCCGGTTCCCGCGGAACCTATAGGGTGTGTATGCGCGGTTTGGGCGTGGCCGTGGGATAAAACCGTATGAGTATGGTTTACAGCCGTATGCTTGTGTTCTGAATAATGCCTGTGCTGCGGCAGGTGTTTTAATTCTAAAACCGTTTCTTTAGCGCCTCCGGCCTGCGTTTGTGTTCCGGTTATGGTAGTTTTAGCGTTTCCGCTTTGGTCCTGGCTGGCGCCGACAATGAATTTATCCCTTAAATCAGGAGTGCCGCTGGCTCCGTCGCAGAGAGCCCAACCGGTAGGTATGGAAGAAATCGAACCGCTCCAAATAATAATCGCTCCCTCGGGAAAACCATTTTCAGAAAATCTTGACCTGAAAGCGTACCCTTCCGATACGATCTTTTGCCGCGGGCGCATTATATCTTTATCTATCATAATTTCTAAGTAGCACTGCCCGGAAAAATTAAGTTTTATTTCAGACACAGAACCAAGCCAGACATTAAAAATACCTTTCTTGACAGCCACATCGACATGTGTTTCTTCCCATAAAATCTTCCCGCCTGTCTCTTGGTCATAGATCCGGAAAGCAATAACGGCTTTCTCAACGGCCTTTGCATTTTTAGCCGTGATCTTCCCTTCATAATTGATACAATAGGGATCCGCGGCAAAGGATATATTCCTTATTCCGCAAACTATAATCCCTAAAATAAATCCCGCTAATATTTGTTTTTTAAATTTGCTCATTTTGGGCTTACTCTTTCTTAACGCGGCTTTTGGTAATCAAAAACCTGCGCGGGAAAACTCTTACCGTCGCTGCCAGACTGTGTGATTGATTTTATAAACGACCTGTTCGTATCTTCGCAGTATTTATATTCCAATTTATATGTCCAGACTATTTCTAAATTCGCTCTTACCACTATTTCCCTTAAGCGTTTAGCAATGGCGATTTTTGACCCACTCAAATAACTGGAAGGGACGTCTTCCCTGCCTTCTAAGAAAAATTCTACTGAATTCAAGGGAAGCACATCTGTATTGTTATTTTTATTGCCGGTATAGTCAATGCGCTTTAAATAGCACTTATTATCTTGTTCCTTCGGCCAGTATGCATATGTAATATAGTTCCCGTTGGTGTCTTGTGCCCTAGTTAAATACCAGGCAAAAGTGCCTTTGGAGGCAACTTCTCGGGAGTCAGCGGAATCACCAAATAATAACTCACTGCCATCTTTGGCGACTACCCTCCATGACCCATTCTCCTCTTTGTAGAATTTAGTAAAACTTGATTCGATCTTGGCTTGATAAAGCTTTTCTGTGAGCCTGGTCATTTCGGTGGTGCCGCCGTCGGTGATAAGATAAAAAGTGTCGTCATCGGTATATTTGGGCGGGCCTAAGCGCGTAGAACGGACAATATATCCCGGGTTAAGGCTAAAGCCCACGCCCGCCCAGGAATTTGAATTCGAAGACCGGTAATTTAGGCTCAAGCTTGGCTGCATGCTTTTTCTTCCCGGGGGGACAATCAAAGGAATACTGTGGCTAAAGGAACCGGTGAACATGTCCGGCAGAGGTATCTTGACGCCGCTGCCAATAGGCGCGCCCTGCGAAACCATACTCTGCAGGGCCCCGTAAGTTGAAAAATGCCCGATTTTAAAGGTTACAGTCACACCATCTTCCTCGACAAAAGACGGATCCCCGGTAAAGAAAATCCCCCCATCATTATCATATAAACCTAAGATCGCCGGAGTTCCCGGAACTTGTGCCTGCTCTAATGTATAGATCAGGGTAACAGGTATGTTAAAATTTTCATTGGGATTAAGATTGGGATAGCGTTCGCATCTAACCACGCTTAAGAGGGCCTTGCCGGAAGACTTGAATTTGTTTAAAATATCTTTATCTATATTTGTTGATACCTCTATCTTGGTTGGCTTATTCAATGCGCCGGGCGGAATAATCACCTTGACTCTACCGTCTGCTGAGCTGACTTCTCCGCCTTCCGGGCCAATGAGCTGGCCCGGATAAAGATAGACTTTAAGGGAAATTGAGGATTGGTTGCCGGCGGCATCAACAGCGGTTTTGACCAGGATGTTTTCTCCGGGGTTCAGGGGGCGGCTTTCAGAAAACGGGACGCCGTCAATTGTGCCTTGAAGTTGAACCGAAGTACCCTCTACTGCCGCGCCGTCCTGGGGGGACGTAATTACGATAACCGGAGGCGTGGTATCCGGCGAACTGCCATAAATCTTTACTTCGTAGATAATCGGATAAGTATTTTGCGCCTTATTGATGTAAATTCTCAGGTAGCGGTACGAGCCACTGAGGGAATGCTCCTTGCTCGTGCCACCCGCCGAAGAAAGATTTGCTTGCAGATTGACCCAGGTACTGTTGTTAAGCGAACCCTGAATGGAATAGTTAGTGCTGCCGTAGGCGGAGTCCCAAAGGATGATAACTTTGATTAAATTGCTGGTTTTCCCCAGGTCCATGGATAACCACCAAGTTGGAATGAGAGGCGGAGGATTAGGCTTGGGCCTGGGGCTCATACCTATGGTGAAAAAACAAAGGATAAGTAGACACAGTAAAAACCTGACTGTAGGGACAGGTTTAAAACCTGTCCCTACAAAAATATGGCTTATGTTTTTCTTCATATCTTAATTCCCCTGCCAGTAGGTAGAGGTGTTCTTGTCTATAGCTCCTGATGAAGGATGAGATGCGTTTGAACCGGATGCACTAGTTGAGGAAATAGCAAGCTCAGGCTCATTCGCTGGAGGTGATGGCGGTGGTGGAGTCGGCGGGGGCGCAGGCGGTGTCGGAGGCGGCGTGACCGTATTCTTTACCGTAACGCTGATCTCTGCCGCTTTGGAGTTATTCTTGGCATCATAGGCCACTGCCTTAAGAGTATGGCTTGCATTCGTGGCTGTTGAGCTATCCCAGGAATAAGCATACGGCAAGCTGGTGTCAGTGGATTTTAGGCTGTTATCTACATAGAACTCTACCTTGGTTACTCCTATATTATCCGTGGCTGTGGCCTGGATATTGACAGTTCCGGAGACGGTAGAGTTGTTTGCCGGGATGGAAATAGAGACTTGGGGAGGGGTGGTATCTTTAGGCGTGGAACCCATGCCTAAGGAGAAGAAAGCCGCTAAAACGAGAATCAGGGTTGATTTAGGCTTTATCATAATTTTTTGTGCCGCAAAGAGACAAAAAAAGAGGGTCATTTAACTGACCCTCTGGTTAACCTCCATTAACCGCGAGTTTCATCATCGGCATAAGACGTCCCTGTTTTTATACGTCTAAGCTGCTGTAGTGGCGGGTTTGAAACCCGCCCCTACCGATCTTTGTAGGGACAGCATACTATGCTGTCCCTACACGACAGTAACTATACTACATAAGTACTTATCTGTCAAGCTGTTTTATCTCTCTAGAAATTATTTTGGGTGGGTTAGAAACTGTAATTCAGGCTTACGGCTAAGGCTTGGCTGTCTAAGGCCTGGCCTTCAAGATTCAGCCAGATCCTTTGTGTAAGTGGGATGTCCGTGCCCCAGATCAGGCCGTAACTTTTGCCTAAATCAGACTTGACCCTGCTTCTTGTGCCGTCTATCCAATGGATATAATCGCAGCGCGACAGGCGCCCGCCCAGGTAAACCGTGGCCACTTTGAAATCGTAAGAAGCAAGCGCTGAAAACTGCCAATCATCCAAAACTGCCTTATTCTTTCCATTGGCGATATGCACAGTTTTCGGGTGAACGCTGATATGCTGAAAACCGCAGACTCCCTTAATTTTATCTTTATCGTAGACTTTGAGCCGGAAACCATAACCCCCGGCCATAAAAGGCGAATAATCCAACTCGTCTTTGCCCTCGGGGTGCTGTTTTATGTTTCCCGCGCCGCCTTTTAAGTCTATGGCCAACCAGTCAAAGACACCATAAGAAAGAAGCACGAATTCCTGCTGGCTCCTCATTTTTCCGTTGTCACTGTGGTCCAGGTATCTCTGGAAAATATTATAATACTGC
>JAUYEC010000136.1 GCA_030691585.1 Candidatus Omnitrophota bacterium | reverse complement strand
TTTTGTATCTGCGGTTGAAGATTCACTATGGTCAGCGTGCCGGAGGCAGCAGACAGCGCTTTTTTAATTTTGAAAACCACGCGCACTCCGGCGCTGCTCATATAATCTACACCGGCCATATCCAGCACGATCACCTTGGGTTTCTGGGACAAAACCACTTCCGCTTCCTTATCCAGCTGCGCGTAAGTGTTGGAATCAATTGCGCCAACGGGTGCAATAACGGAAACGCCGCGTTCCTTCTCGGTTACCTTAATATCTAACGGCATAAACACCTCCTTAGTGAAAATTACAACGTTATTATACGCGAAATATCCTGTCAAGTCAAAAGTAAAAAGTCAAAAGGCAAAAGTACAAGTACCCTTCTACTCATACCTCACCGCCTCGATCGGGTCGAGTTGAGAAGCTTTTTTCGCCGGCCACAGCCCGAAGACCATACCTACGATCAAAGAAAACGTAGTGGAAAGGACCACGCTGGATAAAGAAACGCGCGCCGCCCACCCGGCAAATAAAGTTATCAGCGCCGCGGCCCCGCTCCCCAATAAGATGCCCGATACGCCGCCGATAAACGACATCAATACCGACTCGATCAAAAACTGCACCATAATATCCTTGTTGGTGGCGCCGATCGCCTTGCGCAGGCCGATCTCGCGCGTGCGCTCGGTAACCGAAACCAGCATGATATTCATAATGCCTATGCCGCCTACAATAAGCGAGATCGCGGCAATCGAGCCCAAAAGAAGCGACATTGTCTTGGTCGTGGCCTCCAATGTTTTTTTGATATCAGCCATATTACGTATCTGAAAAGAATCTTCTTCGTCCTTACTGAGATGGTGTTGTTTTATAATGATCTTTGCGATAGATTCCTGGGCCGCATCCAGAAGATCCGGGCCCCTGGCTTCCACAAAGACTGAATCAATATATTGTTTCCCGAATACCCTGTACATCGCCGTGGTTACCGGGATAACCACCAAGTCATCCTGATCATGGAAAGCATTGGCCCCTTTTTCCGGCAATATTCCGATGACCCGGAAATTGTTCAGATTTATCTTGATCGTCTCTCCGAGGGGATCGGTATCCCCGAAAAGTTCTCTGGCCACAGTCAGGCCGATGACCACGACTTTATCCCTCATTTTTACTTCCTGATCGGTAAAAAATCTTCCTACGGTCGGCTCTGCCGCGCGCATTTGCGGGTAGGCCGTGCCATCGCCTTCGATCTGCGTATTCCAGTTCTTATTGCCATAAACCAGCTGTCCCCGGCCTGAAACCGATGGATAGGCCCTGGCTACAAGATCATTAAGTTTTTCTATTGCCGCCACGTCGTTAAAGGTAAAACGGGTAACTGCTCCGGCTTCCATAGCTATGCCCTGGACCTTTGCTGAACCGGGCCTGACCAATAAAAGGTTGGAGCCCAAAGACGCCAACTGCTTTTCAATGGCTTCTTTGGCACCGCTCCCAAGGGCCAGCATCGCGATCACCGCGGCGACACCGATAAGAATACCCAATATGGATAATAACGAACGCATCTTATGCGAGAACATCGTGGATACGGCTTGCCTTAAATAATCTATAAATTTTGTTTCGCCCGCGGATTTACGCGGCCGCGAGAGGATTTCGTTTACGGCTTCATCTTCTAAGGAAACAAGTTCTTCTGCCTTGGGCCTATCATCCTTGGATTCATCGGAAATGATCCGGCCGTCGCGCATCTGAATTATCCTGCGCGCGTGTATCGCGACTTCTTTCTCGTGGGTGACAATAACTATGGTCTTGCCTTTCTGGTTAAGAGATTTTAATATGGCGATGATCTCATCTTTACTTTTCGAATCCAAGTTCCCTGTCGGCTCATCCGCCAATATTATAAACGGTTCATTAACCAGGGACCTGGCAATGGCCACTCTTTGCTGCTGGCCGCCGGACATCTCATTGGGCCGGTGACTCATCCGATCCTTAAGCCCCACATTTTCGATCTCTTGATAAGCCCTTTCTCTTAAATGCCTTTTACCGGCATAAACCAGGGGGAGTTCGGCATTTTCCAAAGCGGTCATCCGCGGCAGGAGATGAAACTGCTGAAAGACAAAACCCACCACCCTGTTGCGTAAGGCTGCCAATTCTACGTCGGAGGTCTTTGTAATATCCCGTCCGCCGAGATAATAGGCCCCCGCGTCCGGACGGTCCAATAATCCCAGGACATGCATCAGCGTGGACTTGCCGGAACCGGAAGCGCCCATGATCGCCACAAATTCTCCGGAGGTGATTTTTAAGGAAACGTCATTAAGGGCCTTGACTTCCACCTGGCCCATTAAGTATGTCTTATGTATATTCTTTACTTCTATCATCTGTTAGTGTGGCGTCCTGGGCGCGGCACCTCTTGCTCCGAATGGCGAAAAAGGGTTGCTGCCGGTATTATTTTTCTGCGAATTAATTTTTTTCTTTTTGATAACAACTTTGTCGCCAAGCCCGATTCCGGAGATGATCTGGGCATTTTTATCATCACTCATCCCTATTGTGACAGGCTGCTTTATCGGCTCCGCGCTGCCGTTAATTTTTAAAACGTAGACCTCGTCCTTTTCTTTATGCAGGGCTTCCAGAGGAATCAGCAAAACATCCTTCCTGCTCTCTACAATAAAGTTTATCGTCGCGTTCATCCCGGAGCGGAAAAAAGGCGGGATCTCTTTGGGGATAAGATCAACTTTGTATATGGTGACGTTATTCACCGTCTCTGACTCATAGTATATATGGTCAACTATAGCGCCAACCTTGTTTTCCGGATAGGCGTCAAGGCTGATTACGGCAATCTGTCCGAGTTTAACCTTACCTATATCTGTTTCATCCACCTGCGCGCGCACGATCAACCGGTCGGAGAGCACGACCACCGCGTCGGCGGTTGTAACGGTCTGGCCGGGCTGCATGGTAGCGACGATCACCTCTGCGTCTATGGGTGCAAGAAGAGCTATGGGCTTATAGGCCTGCTCCCAGTATTTCAATTCTTTTTCGCCCTGCCCGCGCGCGGCGTCTAACAAGGCTGCCCTCTCAGTCGAGCTCATCCAGGCCAGGAGCTGGCCGGTTTTTACTACTTCACCTTCTCTGACTAAAATACTCTCCAGGCGGCCGTTGACCGGAGGCTTGATCTCAAGGCGGTTTTTCGGCAGGACAGTGCCCGTCGTAGAAACTATCTGCTCTATGGTGCCGCGAAACGGCGGCACCTCCTTGATGATCTCCTCGGCGCCTTGTTTAGGCATGGCCTTTATTACGATAAAAGCCGCGGCGCCTAAAACAACCAACAGAATCAACGAGATTTTTATCTTTTTATTCATATTCTAACGTTTCTCCTTTCGCCTTGATCCAGGCGGCCTCGGCACTCAAGGCAGCCGCCTGGGCGGCCAGGAATTTTTGCTTTGCCGTCACCAGGTTATTCTCAATGATCGTCCAGTTATCGAAACTGATAAAACCTATTGAATACTGTGCCTGCGCTATTTTTGAACGCTCCTCTGTGGCGGTAAGATTCAACTTTTGCACGCCCACATTGTCTACTGCATCCTGCAGCGCGGCCCAACTCTGCTCAAGCGCGTAAATTAAATTATCCCGCGTGCTCTTTTCATTGGCGATCAGTTGGTTCAATACGCCCCTGGCCTGATCTACCTGGGCAAACCTCAGGCCGCCTTCAAAGATAGGCATAGAGACACTCAAACCCATGTTCCACTGGTTGCTCTTTGGCGTCCATTTGGCGCCGTTATTATTGGCGCCGGCTGAACCGGTTAATGTCGGAGAAAAATTGGCATAGGCTGACTTCAGCGCAAATGCAGCCGATTTTTTCTGCGCGTCCAATTGCAGCAAAGAAGGGTTATTTTTAATAAGAGTTTCGAATACGGGCTTGTTTTCGGCTGTTTCCCGCACCTGAAAATCCCCCAGGACGCGCATAGGAACCAGTTTTAACCTGCCTAATTGCTGGGTCAATTGGCCCTGTGCTACACCGACGTTTCTCTGCGCCTGCGCCATACTGTAATTAGCTTGAGCCAGGTCTGCCTCGGCGGTCAGGAGCGCGCCTTTGTGCTCCAGGCCCGATTCATAACGCAGAGTGATCAACTCCAGGTTTGACCTCCTGATCTCAAATATCTGCCGTGTGATGTTCAGATTTTCCTGCGCGTTTAACAGATTGATAAATGCCGAGCGCAGGTTATATCTGACCGTAGTAGAAGCAAACCTGTAGCCCTGCTTGGAAGCATTTAAAGTCTCCCCGGCAGCATTAATATTATTCAGCGTCTTTGCCCCGTCAAAGATCAATTGCGACGCGCTCAGGCCGTAATTATAGGCATCGCCGACACTAGCTCCATTGCCGCTATCGCTTCTTGACGTCGCGGCGGTCAGGCTAGAGTTGACTTGAGGATAAATTGCGCTGGAGACGATATGCGTATTTGCCTGGTTTTGCTTTACCACTTCTTCCGCCGCGATCAAATCAGGATGATTCTTAGCCGCTTCTCTGACGCAGTCATTCCAGCTTAGGATCTCTTCTTCTGCATAGAGTATCCCAACGCCCATATTAAGGTAAATAACACAAATAAATATAATACTTAAAAACTTTTTAAACATAAACTTACCGGCCCTTAGCCCTTCTACGCTTGAATTTTAAAGCTGCTCTGGATAATTCCGAGACAAAACGGTTGAATTCTTCTACCTGGATAAAACCGAACATCCTGTGCTTGGCAAAGGCTACCAGCCGGTCTCCGGGCTTAACCTTAAACTTTTTTCTTAGTTCTGCCGGGATCACGATCTGGCCCCTCTCGCCTACAGTAACCGTCCCGAATATCTTTTGTTTTTGCGCTCCTCTCATTGCGTCATCCTCCGCTTCTATTGAATATGATTAATTAGGTTTGTATGATTAAATGGATATGTATGTAATGTATGATTAATATGATATATCTTATTTCTTATTTTGGCAATAATTATAATACTTTCGCGGCCTGAAAACCGCACCCTTAAGGGCGCAAATGAGTTAAAAGCCGCTCAAGTATTCCGCCTCAGAAACTCCAGGCTTAAGCCCGGGGGCTTCATTTAACTTAAGCTCTTGCGGAACCTGAAAACACTAAGGCTGATAACCACAATGCCTATGACAAAAAGTGGAACCAACTGTCTCCATAAGACATCTATTCCCACGCCTTTTAGAAAAATGCTGCGTGTGACCACCATAAAATAGCGCAGAGGGTTTCCGATAGTAAACCACTGGATGGCCTTCGGCATACAGGCAATGGGATAAGCGAATCCCGATAAAAGGACCGTAGGCATATAAAAAAGAAACATCGACATCTCCGCCTCCTGCTGGGTTGCCGATATCGTGGAAATAAACAACCCGATGCCCAAAGTGGTAAATAAATATATGCAGGTGGAAAAGAGCAATAGTAATAGGTTCCCTCTTAACGGTACTTTAAACCACAAAACACCCAACACCGTGATCAAGACCACCTGAACAAGCGCTATGACCGCAAAAGGAAGAAGCTTGCCTAAGATAAGCTCAAGCGGCCGCAGGGGGCTTACGATCAACTGCTCCATCGTGCCTATTTCCTTCTCTTTGACAATGGCCATCGAGCTCAATAATAATGACATCATGGTCACGATCATGGCGATGACACCGGGCAGATAATAATCCCTGGTAATAAGGTTTCCGTTGAACCAGGCGCGGTCATGCAGGTCCACCTCCGGAAAATCCCCGGTCCACCCTTTTGCCTGCGCCTGATTAATAAGTACGTCCCGCTGGTAGTCGCTGGTGATAGTATTGGCATAGCCCATAATGATCATCGCGGTATTTGAATCCGTGCCGTCAAAAGCAAA
>JAUYEC010000109.1 GCA_030691585.1 Candidatus Omnitrophota bacterium | reverse complement strand
CTGGCATCCGGATAGGCTTGCCCGCAACTCCATTGACGGCGGAAAGATTATCTACTTGGTTGATATCGGCAAGATCGTTGACCTACGTTTCCCCACTTACCGCTTTGACGCCACGGCGCAGGGAAAATTTATGCTTTCTATTGCGTTCGGACAGAGCAAATATTATATAGATAATCTCGCTGAAAATGTTAAGCGTGGCTTAAGAGAGAAACTGCGCCGTGGCGAATGGCCGGGCACTGCGCCGCTTGGTTACTACAACGACGCCGTAAGCCATACAGTAAAACCTAACCCGGAAAAAGCACGTTTTGTTTATAAGGCGTTTGAGTTATACGCTACAGGTAATTATTCGCTTGAGGAGTTATTAAGGGAAGTACATAGGTGGGGGCTTACGGCGAAGGCGGGCAAGCCTATCTTTAAGAGTTGTTTGGCCAAAATGCTACGCAACCCCTTCTATTATGGGGTGATGGTCTATAAGGACGAAAGGTTTGAGGCGAGCCACCCGCCGCTTATCACTAAGAAACTTTACGACAGCGTGCAGGCGGTAATCGCACAGAAAACACGAGTTATTAAAAAGACGGCTGATAAGTTTACTTTTACCGGGTTGATGAAATGCGGTGAGTGTGGAGCTAGCATTACGGCAGAACTTAAGAAGGGTCACGTTTATTATCGCTGTACCAAGAAACTTACCGCCTGCACGCAAAAGTACCTTAGGGAAGAGGCTTTGCTTGAGCAGATAAACAATGCAATCTTAAATGTGTTTATAGATAATGACATTAAAGACAAAATAATTAATCGCTTTGAAGCATTAGCTAAGGATGAGGGCACAGCCTCTTCCTTTGCGGCTCGCCAAGCCGCCGACAAATTAAAAGAGTTTGATGAGAAGATAGAAAGGTTAATTGATCTTTATATTGCTAAGGAAATTTCTCAGGAAGAATATCAGCATAAGAAGGCAAAATTACTCAACGAAAAGAAAGATTTACAGGAGCGGCTTGGCGAGATAGAGAAAGCAGGCGGCGGGTGGCTCGAACCGGCGAAGGAGTTCGTAACTACTTGTAACAGGGCTGGTTCTGTCGCTTGGCAAGGAAATCCCAGCGCCAAGCGCGATTTTTTGAAAATTCTCGGCTCGAACCTCGTCTTAAAAGACAGAAACCTTTTATTTTCAACCAAAAAGCCCTATTCCCTTGTATCGGGAATAGGGCTTAAAGAGAATTGGCTCCCCCTCGAGGACTCGAACCTCGGACCTGGTGGTTACGCTTAACCCGAAATTACTTTCGGAAGCGGACTATATCTTTGCCATTGCTTGCGCATTAGGCAGCAGGTGCATAGTCTCTGAACCTTCCCCGGACTTCCGGGGCTCGGCTGCTGATTACCCGCGTAGTTACGCTAGGGCTTCCAGCAATTCTCCTGCAGTTTCAGCCGCGGTTTCCCGCGGGAGCTGCGCTTGAGCATGAAGTTCTCGATGACAGTTGGCGCAAAGTAACATACACTTATCCAATTCTTCTTTGACTTTAGCCCAACTCCGAGTATAACCTTTCTCGGATATGCTAAAATCTTTTCCGGAAGAATCGGTGTGATGAAACTCTAAAGCTTCGATACAACGGTCATAGCCGCACACTTGACATCGCCCGCCTTTATATCCAACTGCCATTTGCCTGACTTTTTTACGTCTGGCTTTTACTGCGGCAATTAAATACTGGCGACGATCGGCGTAACGTCGTGTATCGTGCTTTGCCAATGCCACCTCCGTTCCTTTTGCTCGGCCGCCTAAGGCGGCCTCGCACAGCCACTCGCTCTACCGACTGAGCTAAGGGGGAATTGTGCTATTATTGTACACGAAACAAACGAACCGTCAAGAAAAAAGCCTTGCGATCTAGCTTTCTTTATCGGAGATAATTAACCACATCGCATGGACAACGCCTGGTAACCAACCAATGCAAGTAAGTAAAATGTTTATAAAGAACTGTTTGCTGGTCGGGCCCACCTGCATATATGCCGCAACCGGCGGCAGAACAAAGGTGAAAATCAATTTTAGGATCTTCATTTCTTTTATATAGCTCATATCGCCTCCTTTTATATATTCTATCAGAGGGGGCTTTAAAGTCAAACCTTCTCTAAGGCCAGCAGGGGGGACTTTTCGAATTGAGTTGACACTTCTTTCAGCAGGGGTAGAATAATGCCATGGAAGTAAAAATTATCCGCAGCAGGAGACGATTGCGCACGGTCAGCGCCAGGATGGCCAAAGATATCCTGCTGGTGCAGGCGCCGGAGAGGCTGGCGCTGGAGCAGTTAGATAAAATCGTCGGCCAGTTCAAAATAAAATTTGAAAAAAAGCTCATAAAGACAGGATTGGATAAAACCCGGGACCTGGTGGATCGCGCCAACAAGATAAACGCGAAATATTTCGGCAACAAACTGAAGCTTGACCAGATAGAATACGTCACCGGCCAAAACAGCAAATTCGGCTGCTGTAATTGGCGCAGCGCGCGTATCCGCATATCGCATAAGATAGGCCTGATGCCGGGATGGGTCAGGGATTATGTTATTTTGCATGAAATGGCGCATTTAGTCGAGCCCAATCACGGCAAGGCGTTCTGGGAGATCGTTTCGCGTTACCGGCTTGCCGAGAGAGCGAGGGGTTTTCTTTTGGCAGTTGCTCATAATATACCGGGATTGAGTGGCGCATGAAGAAAGCACTGACTTTGTCAATCATAGCTTTTACCTCGGCGATATTTGTCGCGGCAAATTGTTTGCTTGCTTCAGATGGTACACTTGACCCCTTTGGCGCGGATCCAAAGCGCGCCTCCCCCGGCTGCAAGGCGGAAGACAGATATAAATTCGTGGCATTGATCAATTCAAAAGGCGAGTTCATACATTTTATTAAGAATAATACGCTGGCGAGGGTTAAATTAACTAATTTTAAGGGCGCGCAGGCCGGTACGACCGACTGGGACAAAGTGTTAAAGGCGGTGAAAGTTCAAAAGGTCAGGGAAAGGACAGTTTATATCCTCGTATATAATCCGCATCCCGGGCAATGTTCCAAGCATACTTTGAAGATGACCGATGACGGTTATGTCTCGGTCTATGGTTGCTGCGGCAGGTAAAAGAAAAGGGATGTGTCTTAAATTCAATTGCAGTTTGAAATTTTTCTGTTATATTAGGTTAAAATGTACGAGACATTCCTGTATCATCCTCAAAGAGGATTCAATTTCGATAAACTCAACTCCGGCGAGATGCGCCAGGCGCTGGCTGACCCGCAGAGCGCGCTTTGGATCGACCTGATGTCCATTGAGGACGAAGAAATTGACATCCTTACCGAGATCTTTGCCCTGCATCCCTTGACCGTTGAGGATCTGATCATGGCCAATGCCAGGCCGAAGGTCGAAAATTTCAAGGACTATATTTTTCTGGTGATGTTTTCCATGGAATACCTGGAAAAAGAGCGCACAAGGGTCAAGACAGACGAGCGGGATTTCTGCCTTGGCAGGAATTTTTTGATCACGGCGCATAATTCCACAACCACCGCCTTTGCCACCAACAAAGAGCGGGTGCGTAAACAATCGCCGATCATAAAGAACGGCGCCGATTTCTTGATGTATTCGCTGTTGGATTCGCTGGTGGACAGTTATTTCCCGGTGATCAACGAATTCGACGATATGGTGGATAATATGAGCGACGAACTGTTCCGCGACCCCACCAGCGGCACCCTCAAAAAAATATACAGCCTGAAAAACGAGATTATGTATCTGCGCCGTACCATCGGCCCGCAGGCCGACGTGATGAGCATCATCACTCGCGGTGACATTCCCTGCATCTCGTCCTCTAATACCGTCTATTTCAGGAATATCTACGACAACCTCGTGCGCCTCAATGATATCGTCGGCACCTCGCGTGATATCGTGACCGGCGCTATGGAGGCCTATGTCTCCATAGTCTCCAACAGGCTCAACGAGATCATGAAGACCCTTACCGTTATCGCCACCATCATGATGCCCCTGACACTCATTGCCAGTATCTACGGCATGAATTTCAAGCATATGCCCGAGCTGGAGAGCAAGCTCGGTTACCCGGCCATCATCCTTATTATGGGTATCATAACTATCACGATGCTCGCCTATTTTAAACGCAGAAAGTGGTTATAAAGAGCCCTATGGAAAAAATTGACCGGATTTATGTCCTGTTGTTCCAATGCGTTGACCGCATGGGAATTGTCGCCGAAATAGCGGGTGTGATTCGCGACCTTGGCTGCAATATCATTACCGCCGATCAATATTCTACTGATCCCGAGGGCGGGCATTTTTTCATGCGCGTGGAATTTTTGCCGGAGGCCGAGATCACGGAGGCGGATCTGGCGGCCCGGTTTGCCCCGATCGCCAAAAAATTTGATGCCGCCTGGCTCATACGCCGTAAGCAAGATATTCCCCGGATGGGGATATTGGTTTCCGGGCCCGGGCATTGCCTGCAGGAGATACTTTATCTTTGGAGTATCAAAGAACTGCGCTGCGATATCCCTTTTGTCATCAGCAATGACGACAGGCATTTTAAATTGGTTTCCCAATACAATATCCCTTTTCATTATATCCGCGCCGATAAAAATAACCGCAAGGAAGAGGAGCTCATGGCGCTTGTTTTAAATAAAACCGATTTTCTCGTTCTTGCCCGTTATATGCTGGTGCTCTCGGAAAATTTCCTGCGGGAATACGGCAAGGATATAATCAATATCCACCACGGTTTCCTGCCTTCTTTTAAAGGTGCTGATCCTTATCAAAAAGCACTTGAACAGGGTGTTAAGGTCATCGGCGCCACCGCGCACTTTGTCAACGACCGGCTGGACGACGGCCCGATCATCACCCAGGAAGTGGAGGCTATTTCACACAAAGATGATCTTGCGGCCCTTATAAGCAAGGGCAGGCATCTTGAGAAAAAGGCCCTGGCCCTGGGCATAGCCGCCTATCTTGACCATCGTATTATCCGCTGCGGCAACAAGACAATCGTATTTTAGAAAGATAAAATTTGTTGCGGATAGCTTCTATCAGGAGTAAAATATGACCATACAGGCAGCCGCGCGCAGCTGCTTTGCGCCGCATTCATATAAGAAAGGGTCGTAATGGGGTTTATATCGCTGTTGTTCAACAATCCGGTAGCATTCTTCGTTCTGGCCTTCCTGCTTCTTTATTCCATCATTGCCCATGAAATCGCTCACGGATGGGTGGCCCATCTTTTCGGCGACGATACCGCCCTGCGCTACGGCCGCCTGACGCTTAACCCTGTTCCTCACATTGATCCTATAGGGGCACTTTTGCTTCTTTTTGTTGGTTTTGGCTGGGCAAAGCCGGTGCCGGTAAATTATTACGCCCTCAGGAACCGCGCCGGATTATTATGTGTTGCTTTGGCCGGCTGCGCTGCTAACATTCTTATTGCCGCAGTGGCTATGTTCCTGATGCAGTTTAAAGCCGTAAGTTTAAACCCCGGTTTGTCGCTTATTCTGCCCGTACTGATAACAATAAACATTATGCTTGGCGCGCTTAACCTGATCCCCATACCGCCGCTGGACGGCTCAAAGGTGCTGATGAGTTTCCTGCCTTTCAGGGCGCAGGAAAAGTTGGCCTTGATCGAGCCGTACGGTTTTTTTATCCTGATCTTCCTGCTTGTCACCGGGCTGTTGAATCCGCTGGTAGTTTTTATACGGAATATTATTTACGCGTTGATCAGTTTGCCTTTTATCTTTTTCAGGTGATCCGTGAAAATATCTTGTCAAGTTTTTTATTTGGGATAAAATGGGGCGGTAAATTCGCTAAGTAAACAATAGGGAGGAACTTATTATATGAATAAACCTTTGGGGCTAAAAATGATTGCCTGGTGGTTTGTGGTCGGGGGCATACTAAGTATCGCACTCGTATTGTTGCTATCTCCGATATTGGCAAAAGAGGTCAATTTATCAAATACCGATATATTTATTTCAACTGCCATATCGGTCCTTATAGTCATCTCCGGCATGGGCCTGTTAAGGGTAAAAAAGTGGGCCTGGTTTATGGCTCTTGCCCTGGAATCGTTATCCTTGGCCTACCAGATTATTTCCATACCTGCCGTGAAAAAAACTTTGACCCCTCCGCAGACAGTAGGTATGGTTGTGGGGCTGGCCCTCTATGGTGTCATCATCGTTTATCTCCTGCGGCAGGATATCCGCGCGCTTTTCGGTGTAACAAAGCCTAAAGCGGGAAACGACGCCGCCTAAATTGAGTTTTTGTTTGACATTCAGCGCTATCGCCGTTATAATTATATGGTTATCCTTCCATATTTTATAATCCATTAAAGGAGGATTTTAGATGAAGAAAATTGCTTTAGCGTCTTTGCTGGTTTTATCAATTGCGCTTGCGGGCTGTCAGAATATGGGGCCAAAGGCCACGACGGGTGCAGTCGCAGGTGGCGTGATCGGCGCTGTCGCAGGTGGCGTGATCGGCCATCAGATGGGTAGCGGGCCCATGGGTGCGCTTATCGGTGCTACGGTAGGAGTAGTCGGCGGGGGTCTTATCGGCAACGAAATAGACAAGGCGGACCAGAAAGCCGCGGCCGTCAATCCCAATTATCTGCCGATCCCGGCCATAGTGAATATGGCAGGCATGGGCTCACCGGATGACCTGATCATCTCGGAGATCAAGAGGACAAATTCCTCTTACGAATTGACTTCTTCGATCATAGATTACCTTAAAAAGAATAAAGTAAGCGATAAGGTAGTTGATTACATGCTTTCCACGGCAAAGCCCGCGGCAAAGGAATAATTAAGTAGAAAAGGGAGAAAGGGGGACGGTTCTTAGATAGAAACGTCCCCCTTTTGCTTGAGATGAAAACCGCCATATTTTATTTTTCCGCTACAGGTAACTGTTTTACGGTTGCCCGTGATCTAGCAGAGGCGCTCGGTGACACACAGATTATTTCCATCCCTAAAGCGTCAGCGCAGGTCGATCTTTCGGCCTTTGAACGCGTAGGAATAATCTATCCGGTGTATATGTTCGGCATGCCGCTTATTGTCGCGGATTTCATAAAGAAATTGAAGCCGGCCGGCGGTAAATATATTTTCGCGGTGGCAACTTACGGAGGCAAGCCTGGTAGCGCGCTTAAACAGACGGCCAGGCTCCTTAAGGAAGAGGGGTTTAAGTTGTCGGCCGGTTTCGGTATTCTGATGCCTGGCAATTATACGCCGCTTTACGGCGCCATCCCTGAGGATAAGCAGCAGGGATTGTTTGTAAAAGAAAAAGAAAAGATAGGTCATATCGCGGGCATTATCCTCCGGGGGGAAATTTGCAATCCGCCACAGACTTTCTTTTTATTCAGCTGGCTGGGATGGCTGCTTTATAAATTATGTTCCCCGAAAATTCCGGTTATGGATACGAAATTCCGCAGCACGGATCGTTGTAACGGCTGCGGCGTATGCGTCAGGGTATGTCCGGCCGCGAATATTGAATTATCCTCTGCCCGGCCGAAATGGCTGCATCGATGCCAGCAATGTATGGCCTGTTTGCAGTGGTGCCCGCAGCAGGCTATAGAATACGGTAAAAGCACCATTGGGCGCAAACGCTATCATCATCCGAGCGTAAAATTAGAAGATATGTTGATGTAGGGACAGGTTTTAAACCTGTCCCTACACAGGCCAATCAGAGGAGGTATAGGCATGAAACAGAAATGGGAGAGAAGAGATGTCCTGCTGCTTTTTATTCTGATCGCTCTCTGCGCCGACATCATTATGCGCCTGCCTTTGACCAAATCTATCGCCGACACCTTTGAGCTTGATAAGTGTATCACCATGAGCGCCAAAGAAAAGCCGGGCGGTTATGTACACGTAATTCCGCATTCGCCTGAGAACTAAAAGTAAAAATACAGCTTAAAGATGGACAATTAAATTGGAAAACTCACCGCTAAAATATAAGCACGCTTTGTTTTTGAATCCTTACGTCGATTGCAACGCCAATTCCACGATGAAGCTTTTTCCGCCGGTGGGGCTGGAATATGTGGCTACCGCCGCCAAAGGGCTGGCGGAGAAGGTTACCCTTTTGGATTTAAGGCACGAGGAAGAGCTTTCCCGTCCTGATAAACTGATGGATTTTATCCGTTCCGGCGTGGATATCGTCTGTGTTGCTATCGGCTGGGACCGTCAGCTAAAAGAGATCTATGCCTTGATCAGTCTTATCCCGGCGGGCGTTAGAGTGGTTGTCGGCGGCTATACAGCCACGGAAAAAGTGGAAGAGCTTTTCCGGGACTGCCCGCGTATTGATATTATCGTCCGGGGCGAGGGCGAGGAGACCATAAAAGAGATTTTAATTGGCATGCCTTTGGAAAATATCCTGGGCCTATCATACCGCAAGAACGGCGCGGTGGTGCATAATGCCAACAGGCCGTTGCCCGGGGTGGACGCGATCGCTTTTCCGGACCGCGCCTTAAGGCACAATAAATATTACTTAATGCTAAACGGCATTGACGTGATGAACCTGAAATTTGACGCGGTGCTCTCCGCCCGCGGCTGTCCGCACAACTGTAAATTCTGCACCTTCAGCCTTAATCCGCTCGGCCAGAAACGCAACTACGCCCCGCGCTCCAACCAGTCGGTCGTAGATGAGCTGGAGGGGCTGGAGGCCAAGGTGGTGCTCTTTAGCGACGACAATTTTTTCGCCAATCCCGGCCGCGCCGAGGAGATCTGCGACCTCTTGATCGCGCGCAAAATAAAAAAACGTTTTATAGCGCAGGCCCGGCTTGAGGTAGCGCGTTACCCGCGCCTGCTTGAAAAAATGGTCAAGGCCGGTTTTAAGGTGCTTTTAATCGGCATTGAGTCACCGCACGACAGGATCTTAGCACAGATGAACAAGGGCTTTACCTCGGCCACGGTCAGGCAGGCCTTTAGCGTTTTAAAGAAATACCCGATCTATTATCACGGATATTTTATTTACGGCAATATCGGCGAGACTGAAGAGGAGATGCTTTATATTTCGCAATTCGCCAAAGAGATCGGCGTAGATTCTATTACTCTCAACAAGCTCAGGATCGAGAAATTTTCTCCGCTTAAGGCCCTGGCGGAAAACACCCCGGGTTACCACGTTACAGAAAGCGGCGCGCTTTATTCCGATGAATTCCCCCATTCACGCTTAAAAAAAATCGGCAGGAAGTTAAGATTTTCGTTTTACACGCCGTCGCGCTTTATGAAAATGCTGGGCAAGAATATTTTTGTGGTCAGGTTCTTTACGGTGCGGGAGGTGGCTCAACTGATCATTATGTTCCCGCGCCTGATCGCAAGTGCCATAAACAGGGAAATTCAGCGCGGCCGCCTCGCCGATTCATTGAAGCGGACTTTTGTCAGCAACACTTGATATTGATAGTGATTTTGTAGGGACAGGTTTCAAACCTGTCCCTACCGGAACACAATGGGTTTGTAGGGACAGCATATTATGCTGTCCCTACACCGGTATATGATAAAAAGAATTTTTGCTATAACGGTCTTATTTTTACTGGCCCGCGGCCTATTATGCGCGGCTGATGAGCCGTTGCCTGTCAAAAAACTACTGGTATTTTTTTCTCCGTCGTGCCACAAGTGTATGGAGATAAAGACGGAATTGCTGCCGCAGATAGCAATTGAGTTTGCCGGCCGCGTAGAGATAGAGGAGCTTGATAACAGCGATATTGAAAATTATAAATTACTCCTCGGCCTCAGGGAAAAATACCAAAAAGGCCTGGAGATCGTGGTGCCGGTATTTTATTTTGAAGGAAATTTCTTAAACGGCAGGCAAGTTAACGCCCAGAATCTCAGGTGGCTGATCAACCGCGCAGGCACATCCAGTGCAGGCAGCAGCCTTGAGCCTGTGGATCTAACCGAGCGCTTCCGCGCTTTTAAGCCGCTGGCTGTCGTAGGCGCCGGGCTTATTGACGGCATTAATCCCTGCGCCTTTACCGTGATCGTTTTTTTCATCTCGTATCTGGCGCTGCAGGGCTATAAAAAAAGAGAGCTTATTGTCGTAGGCAGCACTTTTATCTTTGCGGTCTTTTTGACATATTTGTTGCTTGGCCTGGGTATATTCAATTTCCTCTATTACCTGAAAGGTTTTTGGCTGGCGGCTAGAGCAATCAATATTGGTATCGGGGTCTTCAGTATCGCGCTGGGAATTGCCGCGGTGTATGATATAATTAAATTTAAGAAAACCGGCTCCGCGGACGGGCTCCTGCTGCAGCTGCCGCAAAGTATCAAGAACAGGATCCATCATGTCATCGGCCTGCACTACAGGAAAACCGGAGGGGACCAGCCCAAAAAGAACGTTTTGTGGGATCTTGTCATCAGCGCCTTTATCTGCGGATTTCTTATTTCATTGCTGGAGGCGGTCTGCACGGGGCAGACGTATCTGCCGACCATTGCCTTTATCTTAAAGGCCTCGCCGCTGAAATTGCAGGCCTTTGGTTACCTGGTTCTTTATAACCTGATGTTTGTGGCACCGCTTTCTGCGATATTCGCACTCGCTCTTACAGGGGTAACCTCGGAGGACTTCGGACGTTTTCTAAAAGAACGGATGATAGCGGTGAAGGTATTGATGGGTTTATTGTTTTTCGGACTGGGAATATTTTTATTATGGAGGTACGCGGGATGAAAAAAATATTATTTTTTTCGGTGTTGGTAATTTTTTCATTAGTATGCCTTAGGCCGTGTGGTGCAGAGCAGCAAACGGCAGCCCCCGCGGAAGAAAATGCCTGGGATTTCGGCAAGGTGCAGGAGACCCAGGTTGTGACGCATAACTTTGTCCTGAAAAATCATGGCCAGAAAGTTTTAAATATCAAGGAGGTAACTACTTCTTGCGGCTGCACGGTGTCGACGGTAAAGAAAAAACAGCTTGCGCCGGGCGAAGAGACGACTATTGAAGTAAAATTTAAAGCCAAAGGATATAATGGCCCGACAAAGCAGTTTGTATATGTGCATACCGACGATCCGGACAAGCCGGTGATCAGGTTTGCGATAAGAGCAAACGTAAAAAAATAAAAAAACGATATTGTCGTTCGTTTTCCGTATATCGTATTCCGTTTTTTACGAAAGACGAAAGACGGACGACGGGATAAGGAGGAAACTAACATGTGGTCTCTAAGATTACGGATGTGGTTATTATTAACCGCCCTGTTCGGGATAATTTACGCGGTGGTCGTGGTTATCGGCCGCAATGTCCTGCATGTCGGGGACTTCGGTTTTTACATCATCCTTTCTTTTGTGATGATGTTTATCCAGTATATGCTTGGGCCCAAGATCGTGGAATGGACGATGCGGGTAAAATATATCAAAAAGGAAGAAAACCCGCAGCTTTTCCGTATGGTAGAGGGCCTGGCGGTTAAGGCGAATATTCCCATGCCGCGCGTCGGCATCGCGCAGATCGCGTTACCCAACGCCTTTGCTTTTGGCCGGGGTATCCGCGACGGCAGGGTCTGTGTTACCGAAGGTATTCTGCGGCTCCTGAATGAAGAGGAATTAAAGGCGGTGCTCGGCCATGAGCTGAGCCACCTCAAAAACCGCGACGTGCTCACTATAACATTGCTGTCGGTCATACCGATGATCTTATACCGTATTGCCTGGCAGTTCCTGTTTTACGGCCGCAGGCGCGACGATCGCGGCGGAAACGGTGTGCTCATCGGTGTGGCGGCGTTCCTGTTCTACTTTATCACTAATCTCTTGGTGCTCTATGCTTCGCGTATCCGCGAATATTTCGCGGATAAAGGTTCGGTTGAACTCGGCAATAAGCCGTCGGCCCTGGCATCCAGCCTCTATAAGCTAGCGTATGGGGCGGCGCGCACGAGTAAAGATTCCCTTAAGGAAGTAGAGGGGCTCAAGGCTTTTTTTGTCAATGACCCGTCGCAGGCCTTAAACGAGATCAAAGAATTGAGCCAGCTTGACCTGGATAAAAGCGGTACCATCGACGCTAATGAGTTGAGGTATCTCAAGGAAAAAAAGGTCAGCCTGAATTTCGGGGACCGGCTTATGGAAACTTTAAGCACCCACCCGAACGTGCTCAAGCGCATCAAACGCCTATCCGAATATAACGCGTAGTAACTTGGGGGACGTTCCCCCAGGTACCATGCTTGGCGCTCGTAAGTAGTTGTAAATAAATAGGTTAAAAATAAGCATGTTTAGAAGGGTGTCCCCTTAGGGAACGTCCCCAAACTTATGAAAAAAATTGAGGAAGGAGTTACGAAATGAGCAAGTCTATTAAAGGGACAAAAACAGAAAAAAATCTTCTCGCTTCTTTTGCCGGTGAATCACAGGCAAGAAACAGATATACCTATTTTGCCTCGGCCGCGCGAAAAGAAGGGCTTGAGCAGATCGCCAACATCTTTACCGAGACAGCGGAAAACGAAAAAGAACATGCCAAGGTATTTTTTAAATATCTCGAGGGAGGGGATGTGGAAATTACCGCGTCTTACCCCGCGGGCGCGATCAAGAGCACTAAAGTTAATCTTGAAGGGGCGGCGGCCGGAGAGAACCTGGAGTGGACCATCCTTTACGCGGATTTTGCCAAGACTGCCGAGAACGAGGGTTTTGCCGATGTGGCGCGCTCGTTCGAGCAGATCTCCAAGGTGGAAAAATTCCATGAGTCAAGATACAGGAAACTGATCAACAACATATCAAACGGCGAGGTGTTTAAGAAGAAAGCGGCGGTCCGCTGGCACTGTATCAACTGCGGCTATGTCATTGAGGGCGCAGAGGCGCCGAAAGAATGCCCGGCCTGCAAGCATCCGCAAGGCTACTATGAGATCTTAGCCGAGAATTATTAAATCATAAGAATTGTTTCCTGACAAGGAGGGTAAGATGTTTGTATTCGCGTTGATGCTATTAGCAGTTAGTTTCGTGTTAGCTGGTTTGTCCGGCAAGTTCAATCTCAAGCAAGATGGCCGTAATTACGCGCATATAGCTAAAGATGCCGGTATAGTCGGCGTAGTTTTTGCTATAGCTTTGGTTTTCTTTAGTTTGATCAGAATTGTCCCGGCAGGCCATGTGGGCATAGTCGATTTGTGGGGGCATGTTGATGACTCAGCCAGGAAGGCAGGGATAAACCTGGTAAATCCTTTCGTCAACCTGGTCTTAATGGATATTCAGACCCAAGAACTGAAAGAAGTAATGCAGGTCCCTTCAAAAGAGGGCTTGTCCATGTTGATAGATATTTCCATCCTTTATCGTCTCAATCCTGAAAAAGCAAGCAACATCTATAAAACAATAGGTAGGGATTATGATGATGTGGTGGTTGTCCCGCAATTCCGCTCCGCCGCCAGAGAAGCAACTGTTTATTATGAAGCCAAGGCGCTTTATACTTCAGGCAGGGATGAGATCACGCAGAAGATATCCAATGACCTGGAAAAAATGCTCGCCGAGAGGGGCATTATATTAGAAAAGGTTTTGTTGAGATCGGTCACTCTTCCTCCGACTGTGGCTATCGCCATAGAGCAGAAACTCAAGGCGGAGCAGGAAAGCGAGCAGATGAAATTTGTATTAACAAAAGAATCTCAGGAGGCGGATAGAAAAGTCATCGAGGCTAAAGGTATTGCCGAGGCACAGGGTATTATAAACAAGACTTTGACCCAGGCTTATTTACAGCACGAAGCCATCAAAGCTCAAATGATGATGGCCAACGGCCAGAATCACACCACCGTCTATATCCCAAGCGGTGACAACGGCATTCCGTTGGTCAGGACGGTTAATAAGGAATAGCGGGGAGGAGTTCTAAAGGATCTGTCCCCGGGTAAATAACAAGGAGGGAAAATGCTTGCGAAAAAGTTTGCGTTAGGTTTTGGGATAGCGATTATCCTGCCTATGTTGGTCCATTACGGGGTGAGTACATTTGTTCCCGCGCCCAAATGGCAAGACCGCTATGACAATTCTTCTTATCGCCAATATGAGGGTGCGGCCCCAGAGCAGAAAGCCAAAATGGATGCTGAAAGGAAAGCAAAAGAAAGGATCTGGCGGCAGAAAGAGAAAATCTTTCAGCAATATCTGTTTATTGTAGCTGTTCCCGTAGGCCTGGCCGCGGTGATAATGGGCGCGCTTGTGCCGATCCAGGCGGTTGGAACAGGGCTCATGTTCGGCGGTATTTTTACGCTGGTAGACGGCTATGCCAACTATTGGTCGGAATTGTACGATTGGATGAAATTCCTATCGTTACTGGCCGCTTTTGTCGTACTGATATACATCGGCTACCGCAAGTTAGCTAAATAACAATTAAAAGAGAAGGTTTTTTTGAGCAGGGACAGCATGCTATGCTGTCCCTGTGTTTTTTAGATGGTGTTGTAGGGGCGGGTCTGAAACCCGCCCCTACGCCTGATACGACGACAGGTAATAATTGACACGGCATTATTTATATTATATAATTAAAAAACTATGGCACCTCGACTACGCTCGGTGTCATCCCGAGCGACTGAAAGGAGTCGAAGGATGGCACCTCGACTATACTCGGTGTCATCCTGTGCTTCGACGGGCTCAGCATGGTTCGCCCTTCAACATGGTTCAGGGCGAACACTGAGCGTAGTCGAATGTGTTCTGCGAAGCATGGTGAGCGCAGTCGAACCAAGCGACCATAAGGAGTCGAAGGATGGAACTAGACGATATAATCAGCCAACGTAAGGCAAAATTAGAGGCTTTGAGGGCAAAGGGCATTGATATCTACGGCGCGCCGAAGGGTTTGCGCACGGATATTGGTCCGGCACTTGTTGACTTTCAGGAAGGCAGGAAGGTCAGCTTTTGCGGCCGCGTCATGGCCAAGCGCCAGCACGGCAAAGCCTGCTTTATGGATCTGCGCGATACAACCGGCAAGATCCAGCTTTATCTTAAAAGCGATACCGCAGGTTCGGAGTTATTTGAATTACTGGATAATGTTGATATTGCTGATTTTATCGCGGTAACTGGCGAGCTGTTTAAGACGCATACCCAGGAACCCACGGTAAAGGTAGAGGAGTTTACTGTTCTTTCCAAGGCCTTGCGTCCGCTGCCGGAAAAATGGCACGGTCTAAAGGACGTGGAGATCCGCTACCGCCAGCGCTACCTCGACCTGGTCTCTAACGAAGAAGTAAAAAAAGTTTTCCTGGCGCGCACGCGCATCATAAGCCAGATCCGGGCTTTCCTTAACGCCCGTTCTTTCCTGGAAGTAGAGACTCCGATGATGCATAATATCGCAGGGGGTGCCGCGGGCCGGCCGTTTAAGACGCACCATAACGAATACGATACGGATTTTTTTCTGCGCATCGCACCGGAGCTTTACCTCAAGCGGCTCCTGGTCGGCGGTCTTGACCGGGTTTATGAGATCAACCGCAGTTTCCGCAATGAAGGCGTCTCCACCCGGCACAACCCGGAATTCACCATGTTGGAAGTTTACGAGGCATACGGTAATTATGAGACGATGATGAATATGTCGCAGGAGTTGATCACCGGTATTGCCAGGGATCTGTTCGGCAAAGATGAGATCACCTATCAGGGTAAGACGATTAATTTAAAAACTCCCTGGCAGCGGCGTTCCTTTGCCGGAATGGTCAAGGAGAAATTCGATATTCTGCCTTCGGATGAGCCGCAAGTAATGCTCAAGAAACTTCAGGATAAAGGTTTTGCGCGCGAGCAGGCACGGCT
>JAUYEC010000103.1 GCA_030691585.1 Candidatus Omnitrophota bacterium | reverse complement strand
TTCATAATGCTTGCGGTCGCGGACTTCCTTTAGGATCCCTTCCTGCTCGATTTTTTTCTTAAAACGGCGCAAGGCAGCTTCAAAAGATTCGTCTTTTTTGACTTCAATCTGTGACAATGCGATCATCTCCTTTCAGTTTTTGGGAAATTTCATTATACCACTAATTGCCGGCCTGTCAACCCTTCGGAAATAGGGGACAGCGACTTTTTTTTATGCGGGAAAACGATGCGTGAAAAAAAGTCGCTGTCCCCTATTTAGTTCTGGAATGTTATGGTAAGCGTAAAGGGTATTTGGGGATAATCTAACTCTGAAGGGAATTTCGGGAAGGGCGCCGCTTCCCTGATGCTCTCTACGGCGATGTTCCTTAAATACGGGCTGGGGCAAGATACTTCTTCAACCAGGCGTATATGCTTGAGTGCGCCGTCGCTGGCGATAACAAAAGAAACCGTGACTTCCCCTTCTTCCTTTCCGGCATAATTCTGCCGGTAGGCGGCGCGTTTGATCCTTTCGCGGTTGAACTGGTAATACCCGATATAAGCGGGGTTTTTGGCGATATTGGCATCCGGGCTGGATAAGGTTATCTTTTTACTGATAGCGGCGCCAGAGCGCGCTTTCATAAAATCTGTGCTCTGAAGAAGGCGTCCGCGCACCATAGAATCCGATCTTTCGATCTTCGCAGGAGTGCCGGCCTCACCAAACGACGGCGGCGGCAGGCGGTTGGCGGCAACGATCTTAGAAGGCAGTTTTAAGAATGAGTCGCTCTTGGCCGGCCCAAGTTGGCCGTTTTGTTCGGGCGGCTGCTTGACCCTTTTTATTAAATAGTTGACTTCTATTTTTGCCGCGTTTTTTTGGGCGGGAAGGATATTGAAATCCGTGCTTTTAAAAAAAATAACGCTGTGGGCAACGACTGAGATACTCAATGCTAATTTAAATACCCTGCCGTTCTCCATGGCTATAAATTAACACATAGGGCCGTTTTTTTCAAGTGATAAAACGTGACCGCAGCCCGGACCGGATTTACATCCTTTAATCTTTGTTTAAGGAAAAAACAATCGCGACCTCCATACCTATAGAAAAACTGCTGATTTCTTTTGGCACAGGAGGAAAAGGCTGCGCCCTCTTTATTGTGGCTACCGCTTCTTCATCAAGAATGTTTGAGCCGGATGGGCGGACTATTTTTATATCCCGTGCCCTGCCGTCAGCTAAAACGTTAAAATACAAGCGCGTTATTCCTTCGGTCCCTTGTTTCTTCGCCCAGAGAGGGTATCTGCGTGCCGCTTCTATTCTTTGTTTCACCATATCCTGGTAGCGGAGCATGGCATCCTTATCGGGATCGGTCGCCAGGGTTTTTTCTTCGATGCGATCTTGAGGGATCTCTTGGGTGGTAATCTGCTCCGGGGAGGCCTGCAATTTTGGTTGGGGCCTTGGTACCTGTTCAATATCCTTGAACTTCTTTTCCGGCCCGATATTATCTATTTTCGGCAGAAGCGCGGGCCTTTCTATTTCAAGCTCAACTGTAAGCCCTTCCGCTTTCTTTTCATGCCGCGGCAGGCCTGAATTAAATCCCAGCGTGCCCAAAAGCAGGCCGTGCCCGGTAAAGGAAATCAAGAAAGCTGCCATAACTACTCTATTTTCCGGCATTCTCTTTTGCTGCGGTTGAAATGACTATTCCTTCGGTCCCGGCCTGCTTTGCGCTATCCATGATTTTTACTGCCAAGCCAAGACTAACCTTTTCATCGGATTTTATAACCACGATTTTCTTTTTGCTGGCATCCAATCTTTCCTTTAAGATGCCCGCCAGTTGGTCAATATTGACTTTTTTCGCATTAAAGAATATTTCATTGTCCGGGCTTATAAATACGGTAATATTTTCTTCCTGGGGAGAAGCCTTGCTTGCCGCGGGCAATGTCACCTTTATGCCCGGGTTCTTTGAAAAGGTGTAAAGCAGGCTAAATGAGATAAAAAAGAAGATGAACATATTCAAGACAATATCGGTCATCACCACAGATTCGAGGCTCAACATATAGTCTCTTCGGGGCGTTATCTTCATTTGGAAGGCGGCTCCTTCATCTCGGCGATCACTTCCAGCAACTGAATGCAATGGTTGGTGAGATCGTTTGCAATAAATTTTATCCGGCTGATAAAATAATTATGGCAGAGATACAACGGAATGGCCACAATTAATCCGGCGGCTGTGGTAATCATGGCTTCATAGATACCGCCGGCAAGGGCATTCACCGTAATATTTGCGCCGGCATTTTCCCAAGACATAAAAGCGCGGATTAGCCCGGTAATCGTCCCTAAAAAACCTAACAGCGGTTCGATGCCGATTATGGAAACCAATGCTCCGGTAAATTTTTCCAGTTTCTGGATCTGGTTATTCCCCGCCTGTTCAAGGATCTTCTCCAGCCTGGCCGAAGGAAGTCCGCGCCTTTCTATGCCTATTTTAAATACGGCCGCTAAAGGATTATGTTTATATTTATTGCTTAGCTCCAGCGCCTTATCCGTCTTATTCGCCTTTAGTTCTTTAAAAATATCCTGTACGAACTCAAAGACATTTATGCGCATCTGGCGGAAAGCCCACAATTTTACCAGGACTATCGTAAAACCGATAACCGAACCTGCCGCGATCGGCCACATCACAGGCCCGCCTTTTAGGAATAGGTTAAGCATATGTCACTCCCCTCTTCTCCCGTTAGAATTTTGCCTTGATTCCTCCGTAAAATGACCGTCCTGTCGTAGCATAGCCGTCAACTTCCTGATATTCTTTATCAAAAAGGTTCTCTATTCTGCCAAAAACCTGAAAGTTCTCGGTTATGTCGTAAGAAGAAGCTAGCCGGGCGATCGTATACGATTTATCGGTAATATACCCCGAATCTTTACGGCTGCCCACATGATTTATGCCTAAATTAAGATTGGCATTAGGCAAAAAAGCCCAATTAGCGTCGAAGTTGAATTGCCTTTTCGGCCTTCTGAGCAATTGAAGGCCTGTTTTTTTATTTTCGGTATCGGTATAGGTAAAATTCGCTCCTAAAGCGAGGGTTTCAATCGGTGAAACCTTTAACCCGACCTCAAACCCTTTGGTTCTGGCCCTTCCAATATTAAGAAACTTACTAAGGCCCATATCGTAATCAATCATATTCCTGAAGTCATTATGGAAATATGTCAGGTCAAATGACAGTTTATCGTTAAACAAATATTGTTCAAAGCCCAGATCATAACCTGTGCTTTCTTCCGGTTTAAGACCGGGGTCGCCAATGGGGCCTCCGCCGTAATCTTCTTGCGAATAAAGCTGATAGAGAGTCGGCGCCTTAAAACCCGTGCCCCAGTTTCCTTTTAAACGGGTAGCGGTTTGAGCAATAAAATAAGCTGTGGATATTTTATAAGTGGTTTTTCCGCCGAAGAGCTCATGGCTGTCAACCCTGACACCGGGAGTAGTAAAAAGTTTTTCCCAGAACTTGAATTGGTCCTGAAAATAGCATGCGTAGTCATAAATGCTTTTTCTGTCTTGCTTGGATGAACCGCTTTCATCTTCATACTCAAAGCCCGCAGTCAGGACGTTCCATTTCACGGGAGAAATGTTATGCTGCCACTCAACTTTTTTGTTATTTCCCTTATACCAATCATTAACCGTATCCAGGTTAACCGCATCCCACTCTTTCTTGTCTTTGGTGCGCATATCATGGTAAGAGAAAGACAGCGTATGCGACCAGACGGAGTTTATCGCCTGGTCGAACACAAATTTTGTAACAAGGTCTTTTGAGCGGCCGGTGTAATTGGAAACGTCCTGCCGGGCGCCGTAATCCGTGGAAGTAACGGTATCAGTATAATTGGCAACTAAACTTAATTCGGCGTTATCAAAAATCTTATACCCGAATTTTGATGAAATAGCGGTATTATGATATGGGTCATTTTCATCGCCCACTGTAACCTTGTTGATGCCGTTCGAGTCAAGGCGCGTAATGGACAGGGAATAATTGAATTTATCTATAGCGCCGCTTGAAGCTAAATTTTCCCTGAAGGTATTATGGGAGCCGCCTTCGAAATACCCGCCTGCACCCGGCTTGCCTTTTCCTCTTTTTGTGATTATATTGATTACGCCGGCCATGGCATCGGAACCGTAAAGAGGAGACTGCGGGCCGCGCACAATTTCAATGCGCTCAATACTATCGGTTACCAAATGAGCGAAATTGAAGGTGCGGCTACCTCCCGAACCGATCGGGTCATTGACTTCGACGCCGTCAATCATGACCAGCGTTTGTTCAGATTTTGCCCCGCGCAGGTAAACAGAAGTTGTCCCTCCGAAAGCGCCGCTTTGCGAAACAATAACGCCGGGGACATCCCGCAAAACCTCCAGAACATTGCGCTTGCCGGTTTTTTTGATGTCATCCGCAGAAATAACAGTAGTTGAGCTTCCCACTTCCCCCTGGTATGTTTGCGTTTTCGTGGCGGAGACAATAACGTTTCCCAAGTCGTATTCCCTGGCCGCCGCATCTTCTGCAAACGCGCTGCCGCATACAAGAAAGAACAATGTTGCCCCGATGCATACCTTTGCTGCAAAAAAATCACTTTTCATCTTATCCCCCTTCCCCTCCAAACGAGGGTACTTTCCGCGATAGGCAGTCGGCCGGGCTCGTTGACTGATTAGTCATTGCGAGGCCAATCATGGTTTTGTAGGGACAGCATATTATGCTGTCCCTACAGGCTTCGCTGGCAATGACGAATCAACATTACCGTTGCGTGGCAGCACCCAGAATAAACACTGGGATTTCCTCTATCTATCCGGTCT
>JAUYEC010000101.1 GCA_030691585.1 Candidatus Omnitrophota bacterium | reverse complement strand
AATACGGTGTATGCTAAATATGTCCTTGGCAATCTCAACAACAAGATATTCGCTTCGAAATACAAGCTGAACTTACCGACAGAGGAGGAGCTTGACCGAAAGCTCCGTTTAAAAAAATGAGCTAGTGCGGGATCATAGAGGCATAATATTTAATTCTGAAAATAAGTCCAATGCCCCCAGAATTGCTCCAATTACGCAAGGATCCCTTTCAGATGTTGTTCAGGTCAATCGGCAGCCAGACCGAAGATAACGGCTCCTTAAAGGCGCAAAGTTAAGCTTGCAGGAGGCATAAGTGTTTGATATAATTACTACTTGGGAGGGAACAAATGCCTTATCCCTCCCTCGGCACCATTTAAAAAGAGGCGGTTTGCATGATACTTCTTTAAATTATTAACCAAAGGAAACGAAAGGAGGATTAGATGATAAAGAATAAGAGGACCGGAGTTGTATTGTTGGGCTTAGCGATGCTTACGTTTGTTGCCAGCGGCTGCGTAAACCAGACCAAGGTTAAGGATTTGGAAAAAGAGGTCGGCCGGTTGAATCAAGTGATCCAGCAAAAGGACGCCAAGATAAAGGCGCTTACTGACCAGACGCAAGCAGGGCAAAAAAGCTTGGATACTGTTCAAAATGAATTAAACAGCATTAAAAATGAACTCGACAATACCAAAAAGGAACTTGAGAATGTAAATAATAAGCTCAAGGCCGTGGTAGTTCCGCCATTAGCAAAAGCCGTTAAATAGCTTAAACTTTTGAGGCGAGTAAGTTCTTTTCTTGAAATTAGGGACAGCGACTATTTTGCATAATAAAAATAGTCGCTGTTCTTATATATTGAGGCTCGACTGATGGAAAAAATAGAGATTACGGTCGTGGGGGCGGGGGTGGTGGGGCTGGCTGTTGCCCTTGAGCTCTCCAAGGACCACAAAGATATCTATATCATAGAAGCGGAAGACTCTTTTGGCCGGTCTACAAGTTCCAGAAACAGCGAAGTGATACACGCCGGGATCTATTACCCGAAGGATTCTCTCAAGGCGCGCACCTGCACAGAAGGGCGGCGCCTGCTTTATGATTTTTGCGCCGAGAACCAAGTTGCCTATAGAAAAACAGGGAAGCTTATTGTGGCTGTAAATGATGCTGAGGCCAAAGATCTGGCAGGCCTCTTGCGTAATGGCCGGGATAACGGCGTGGATGATTTAAAGCTCTTGTCGAGAGAACAAATAAAAGAATTAGAGCCGAATATTCAGGCTAAAGCAGCAATATTTTCGCCCTCAACAGGCATTGTGGATTCCCATGGCTTGATGAAAACCTTGGCAGTGCAGTTTGCGGCAAACAATGGGTCTTTGGTCTATAACACGCGACTAACCGGTATCGATAAGGTTTCGGATGGATATTACGTTACGGTAGAAGATAAGAGCGGGGAGGTTTTTAAGTTTTTTACACGTATCTTTATTAACAGCACCGGGTTAAACGCGGATAAAATATCCGCGCTGGCTGGCTTGTCAAAAGATGAATATAAATTGAAATACTGCAAAGGCGATTATATCCGCGTTCATTCAAGCAAGGCAAAGTTAATCAATAGATTGATATACCCGGTGCCAAAAAGGGCGGGCGCCGGGCTCGGGATCCATGCGACATTGGACCTGGCAGGCGGATTACGCCTGGGCCCGGACGATGAATATGTTCAGAATATCAATTATGACGTTGACCCGGCCAAGGCAGGGATTTTTTATGAAAGTATCAGGGATTTTTTGCCTTTTATCGATTTAACCGATCTTAGCCCGGATATGGCCGGCATCAGGCCGAAACTCCAGGGCCCGGGGGAAGGCTTCAGGGATTTTATCATTAAGGAGGAAAGCCAAAACGGCTTTCCCGGATTCATCAATCTTATCGGTATTGAATCGCCGGGGTTAACCGGCGCCCTGTCCATTGCCGGGATAGTCGGCAAATTGATAAAATAAAAACCCCGCTTGCGGATAACCGCAAGCGGGGTTTTTGTATCAGGGTGCATATTTATATTTTGCTGACGTTGGTTGCCTGTTCGCCTTTGGGGCCCTGGGTCACTTCAAATTCAACCTCGTCTCCCTCAGCTAAGGATTTATAACCGTCCCCTTTGATCGCGCTGAAGTGCACAAACACGTCTTTGCCATCTTCGGAAGTTATAAAGCCATAACCTTTCTGGTTTGAGAACCACTTGACTTTACCTTTTGCCATTTGTACCTGATTCACCTCCCCTCAAATGAAGCCGGGGGTCACTTTCGCGCCTTCCGGCGGAATCCCGACCCCGGAATTTTTTTTTGGCGTCGGGATAAAAAAATACCGCAAAGCTTTTTTAGAGTCTGCACCTATAGCTTTACGGTTCGTTCTGTGAAACTGACACTATTTCTGTTTCTCCTTATTGATGCTACTTGTTAAAATATACCACTTTTTGGCGATTTGTCAACTATTTTTTTGAAAAAGGGGACAGCGCCCTTTTTAGGGCGCTGTCCCCTTTTTCATATCAAACTGATTTGACTAATGGGCAAAAGTTGCTATAATTATAAAGTCGTTCTATGGTGTAATTGCCGATGTAGCTCAGTTGGTAGAGCAGGACTTTCGTAAAGTCAAGGTCGGTGGTTCAAATCCACTCATCGGCTCCATAAATAATCAAGGTTAGCCCGGGAAATTGTCTAAATTCACCGAAGTCCTAAAAAACCGTAATTTTCTCCTCCTGTGGGTCGGCCAGATCATCTCCCAGCTGGGAGACCGTCTGGATCAAATGGCCCTGATCGGGCTAGTCTATGCGCGCGCTCCGGGCTCGGCGATGCAGATCGCCAAGATTCTTTCTTTCACCATTATCCCCGTATTTTTAGTCGGCCCTATTGCCGGGGTCTATGTGGACCGCTGGGACAGGCGTCGGATCATGTATGGCTGCGACCTCTTAAGGGCGGCGTTGGTCCTTTTAATTCCGTTTATTCTGACCTATACAGAGATGCTCTTGCCGATTTATATCGTTATCTTTATAGTATTTTCAGTAGGCAGGTTTTTTGTGCCGGCCAAACTTTCCATTGTCCCGGATTTGGTGGACAAGAAAGACCTGCTCCTGGCTAATTCACTGGTAAATACTACCGGCATGATCGCGGCCATCCTGGGCTTTGGCGTAAGCGGCCTGGTGGTAGAGTGGCTGGGCGCTAAAAGCGCTTTTTACCTGGATTCTTTAAGTTTTCTGGTCTCCGGCATCTTGATTTTTTCTATCACTAAAAATTCCAGCCAGCGCATGACCTTGGGCAAAATGGGCAGGGATATCGTGGAGGTGATCAGAAAGTCGGTCTTTCAGGAGATTAAAGAGGGGGTAGTTTATTTTTTTCGCGAGAAACGCATCGGTTTTACTGCCGGCCTTATCTTTATACTCTGGTCGGCGCTAGGGGCGGTTTACGTAATTATTATCGCCTTCGTGCAAAAAACCTTGAAATCGGCGACCGCCGAACTCGGCCTTTTGATCATGTTCTTGGGAGTGGGATTATTCCTGGGATCGCTGGTTTACGGCCGCTTTGGCCAAAAGTTGTCGCAGTATAAGACGATATTTGTTTCTTTGATCTTGAGCGGCATTATGCTGGTGGTTTTTGCTTTTGCTATAAACCGTTACCCTGAATTTCGCGTGGCGGCACTTGTGTCCCTGATGCTGGGCCTATTTATCGCGCCGATAATGATCGCTTCTAATACTATAATACACAGGGTAAGCGAAAACGAAATGTTGGGTAAGATCTTCAGTTCCATGGAGATTGTTATGCATCTCGGGTTTTTATTATTTATGTTCGTCAGCAGTCTGCTTGCGGAGAAGATCTCTAAATTGTCCATCTTGGTCGGTGTCGGCTGTGTCTTAACCGTGGTAGGCGTAGGGGCCCTTGTGGTCGTAAAAGCGCATGATTAAGATAGATAAACACGTTAACGCGGCAGGCCGGAAGGCTATAGAAAAAATGCCCTTGCCGCAGAGGGTATATATACCCCTGATCCAGCATCTGGGTAAGCCCTGTCTTGCCGAAGTCGCAGTGGGGGATACGGTCCAAACCGGCCAGCGCATAGGCGGGGCCCAGGCGCATGTTTACGCGCCGGTGCATGCTTCCATTTCAGGCAAAGTCAGCGCAATAAAAGATTGGCCGCATCCGGTTTTAGGCCGCTGCCCGGCGGTGGTGAT
>JAUYEC010000093.1 GCA_030691585.1 Candidatus Omnitrophota bacterium | reverse complement strand
CGAACCGTTAAAATAGAGGACATATTTATCCGCGCGCTTGAACATCATCCCCGAGCCAAAGACCGTTATCGCGATAATAAAAAGCGCCAATGCCCCTACCACAAACGCGCCGATCAAAGTCTTATTTGCTTTTCTGATCATAAGGATATTCTCCTATGTTCTATGTTACCTGCCTGTAGGGACAGCATATTATGCTGTCCCTACAGAAAAAATCCGCCGTCTGTTCTCCTGTAGGGACAGGTTTAAAACCTGTCCCTACAAAACCTTGCCCGTCTATCTTTCGCCCCTTGTCAAAAACCGGACCACCCTGGGGTCGCTGGAATGAGTCAACAAATCCTTAGGGTTGCCTTCGGCGATCATTGTCTTTGCCTCGGCGTCAAGAAATATGGAATTGTTTCCCACGGCAAAAATACTGGGAAGCTCGTGTGTCACAACCACGATCGTCGCACCAAGCACATCTCTTATCTGGAGGATCAACTCATCTAGGAGCCGAGCACTCACCGGGTCGAGCCCGGCTGAGGGCTCATCAAAAAAGATAATTTCCGGGTCCAGCGCTATTGCACGGGCCAACCCCGCCCTCTTACGCATGCCCCCGCTAATTTGCGCAGGATAAAAATCCGCGTAACCAGAGAGGCCCACAAGCGCTAATTTTAGCTCTACGATCTCGCGGATCTGCGAACCAGACAGGTTGGAATACAACTGCAAAGGAAGCGCTACATTCTCTCCGAGCGTAAACGAGCTCCACAGCGCGCCGCTCTGATAAAGGACACCGATACCCCGCATGATCTGATTCTGCAGGACAAGGTCGGCCCAGAAATCTTTTCCGCCATAGAGCACCTTTCCCGCGTCAGGCTCCTTAAGGCCGATAAGCGCCTTAAGTAAAGTACTCTTGCCGCAGCCGCTGCCTCCCATGACAATAAAAATATCGCCTTTATTTACCCTGAAATTAAGCCCGCGCATGACCATATAATCGTCATAGTTAAGGCTAAGTTCGCGCGCTTCTATTACCGGGAGCAATTTTTTTTCCATTACAGTATCAAACCCCCAGGACCTGGCAGATAAAAGTGATAATCGCAGTCGCTATGACGATCCAAGTGACGGCCTCTACCACTGCCGAAGTAGTTGCCTCGCCCACTGCCGCCGCACTCCTGCCGCATCCAATGCCGCGCAGGCAGCCGGCCACGGCGATAATTATGCCAAAAACAAAACCATGGATCAGCCCTACCCAAAGGTTACTGATTTTGACTGCCGACTGGGTATGGTTCCAATATTCTGTGGGGTTTAGCCCCAGCACACCGGCACTGACCACAAAGCCGCCCAGTATGCCCATGAAATCCGCGTACAAAGTAAGAAGCGGCATCATAACGACCAACGCCAGGAGCCGCGGGATAACCAGGAATTCCACCGGCGATATGCCCAGGGTCTTGAGCGCGTCAATTTCTTCGTTGACCTGCATAATGCCGAGTTCCGCGGCAAATGACGCCCCAGTGCGGCCGGCCATAAGGATGCCTGCCATAACAGCGCCCATCACGCGCACCATGGCAATGCCTACGATATCGGCGATAAAGATCTGCGCCCCGAATAATTGCAGCTGTATGGCTCCGATAAAAGCCAGGATCACCCCTACCAGGATGCTGATCAAAGAAACAAGCGGCAAGGCACCTACGCTGCAGGCCTGTAGTATATAAAAAAATTCATCACGGCGAAAATATGATTTGCCGCGCAGCATACGCCAGAAGCCCACGGCGATCTCGCCTAAAAAATCGAGCAAAAAACGAATGCCGCCGGTGACTTCAATTGCCTTGCCCCCGATGCGCTCCAACAGCGACTCACTGGGCCGCGGCAGGACAGTTTCTGCGTCCGCGACTTTTAAGGCGATATCCAACAGCTTGCGCACACCATCCGGCAGCCCCCTGCGGTTAAAGAAAATACTCCTATGCTCACATTCCCTGGACAGATGAAACAAAAATGACATGAATCCGCTGTCCCATTTTTCCAGCCGGGATGCCTCAAATTCAAGGCGGGTAACCTCTTTATGCAGATCAAATTGGCCAACAACCTGGCCTGCTTCGGGAAATCCGGCGCTAATGCGCCAATCACCGCTTAATTTGATCAGCAGTGTTTTTGGCGCGGAATAATCAAATGAAATTTTTTGCGTGTTCATTGGCATCATTCTAACGCCGCGCGTATCTTAAATCAAGGGGGAAATAGGGGACAGCGACTTTTTTACGCGTCGCTTGGGCAATAGGGGACAGCGACTTTTTTCCCTAATTTTAATGGCAAGAAAAAAGTCGCTGTCCCCTATTGCCTCCCTATTTCTATTTTAGAATTTTCCCGTAAATAAAAACCGGCACATCCCTTTTTAGAATATGGCTGAAATACGACCTCATACCTGTATGCAGAAGCGCAAAGCCCTGCTCCGAAAAAAAGGCTCCGGCGCGCTCGGACATCGTAGCCAGACAGACCCCGGGGATTTTTTCTTTCGCTAGATAATCACAATACGCACCAATCAACCTGGCGCCAATACCTTGAGCGCGGTATTCTTTCTTAAGATTAATATGCAGTGTCGCCGGGTATTCTGTTGAAAAATCAGGCGCCTTAAATTCGCCTCTTATGGCAGCACAAAGCATTTTTTGCATAAGCCTGATATTTTTCCAATTAAAAAATGCGCCGCTTGCCAGGGCCTTCCAGATCAAACCGGGGAAGATCCTTTGGCTGACGATCTTATCACAGACGGCTTTATTTTTAGCTCCGATCAGGCATCCGGCAACCACACCGTCGGCATAGGCTACAAAGCAGGCTTCCGGCTCATAGTCGGTAAAGTAAGCGGTCAGCGCGTCGCAGATGATCTCCTTGCCGTCAAAAAAAGCGTCTGCCGGTTCTCCCAGGAAAGCAGTAGCATAAAAAATATCCCGGACCGCCTGCCTGTCGGTTTTATTGAACGATCTTATCTTGACTTGCGGCTCTTGCGGCATGCGCCCTTTTTTCCTTATAGGCCTTGAAGATAAAATACGTTAGAACGTAAGCAACCACCGCGCAAACGCATCCCAGGATTACGCTGCCAAAAAAAAGTACCGGATATACGGCGGTGACTTTCTGAAAGGTTATATTGCGGAAATCAGACCAGCATAATGGCGCCAGGCTTTTATCTAAAATAAACCTGCCGATCTCATAACCTGACCAGGTAATAAATGGTACGGTCGGCGGCAGGGAAATATTCGTGCCGATGAGCATAGCTATCTTATTGGCCGGACGGATGATCAAGGCGAGGACCACAAGAAGCAATGTGTGCAGGCCGTAAACCGGAAGTACGGCGATAAAAACGCCGACGGCAATACCGAGGGCGATCTCCCGAGGTGAACTATGCATGTGCAGCATTTTGGCTATGATGCGCTTGATTTTCATTGGGCCGCAGCGACCTCACCTTTAGAAACGCGTTTTTTCATCTCCAGCGTATAACCCAGTCCGCCGAGCCCTTTTATTTTTACCGGCAGGCGCAGTTCATCCGCGCTGATCCAGACTTCGAATTTTTCCGGCATACTAATAAAATGGTAGGCTTTAAATTTACCCGCCGGCACAGACACTTCCTCCGTACCCTCTAATTTCACGATATACTCTTCGGGAAGTATGATCTTTTTTGACCAGCCGGCCTCAAGAATAGGCGCCTTGCGCAGAGAAAACGGCACGATTATCGCGTTATCCAGCGGGCCGCTGCCTTTAAACCTGTATTCCTGGACCAGTTTATTGTCTTTGAATTTGTTGATCACCACAGAACAATCGGACAGTGAGTAATCTTCAGTCAGATACTCCTTACTCAACCACATGGCAACATCACGCTCCACGCGTATGGGATAACCGGTGTCCGGATCGCTATAGATCTTCTCCGTATCGTTAAAGCCCAGCACATCAGTCGTAAAGACCGTCAGGTTCAATGTCTTGCCCATATAAACCACCGGCCCGAAATCCTCATAGACCGAAGACCCGACCGGCTCCACGCCGTAATAGATGGCCTCATTGGGCTCCTTAGGAGCTGTGACCTCTGCCGCGGCCGTGCGGCACAACGATAAAGCCGTCCACAGACAAAACATCAGCATACTAGTTCTTCTTACCATAGAAGATTCCTTCTCCTTGCTGCCATCGTTATCCAAAACGACAAGCCGCGTTATAAAAAAAGCGCCATGCAACATGTAATTATCGCACGGCCTAACAGTTTAAGCAAGCATCTTTGAAGCTAGCGCGCCAGGGCCCTCTTCAACACGGCCAGATTACTCTCCATAATATTCAGGTAAGCGTCATCATCATCCGGCCCGCTTACTGCCGGGTCAAGCACGTAAACTTCTGTCCCTGTTTCTTCGGCAATGGCTTTTGCGCCGGCAGACGAGTACTGCGGCTCGCTGAACAATGCCGTGATCCGGTTGTCTTTGATCAACTTTATCGTCTGCGCCATCTCCTTTGCGCTGGGCTGGCTGCCCGGCTCTCTCTCAATCACAGCGGCTATCTCTAAACCGAACTCCCGGGCAAAATAAGGAAAAGCCTGATGGAAAGTGACAATTTCCCTGCCTTTATAAGGAGCCAATTCCAATTGCATCTTTAAACGCAGCGCCTCAAGCTTAGCAATATAATCAGCAGTATTTCTGTCATATAATTCTTTGTGGATTGGGTCGATTTCGGCCATTGTGACACCTAAATTTGTTACCTGGGCCATATAATCGGATATGCTGACCCAGACGTGCGGATTAATAGCCCCATCCCCTTCGCCCGTGATCAGGGCTATCCCCTCAGATGTATTTATTATTTTTAGGCCGGGATACTGTTCCGCGATCCTCTCTAAAAAAGATTCCATGCCCGCGCCATTAGCCACAAAAACCCGCGCTCCGGCCAGCTTCTTCATATCACTGGTTGTAAGCGCGTAATCATGCGGGCATCCGGAAAATGAAGCGGTGAGATTCGCAACGCTCGCCCCCAGAACGTCGCGTGCGACGTTCTTAGCCATAATATACACCGGATAGAACGAAGCAACTATTTTGATTTCTCTTGCCTCCTCTACCTCCGCCCCTGTGGCCGCGTTTAAACCGCTCATCCAAACAAACGGCACTAAAGCAATGATCCTCAAAAACAAAAGCATCCTGCTCCTAAGCATATTCCTTTCTTTTATACTGCCTCCATTGTTGACGGTGGTTTTGTGGCGATATTATAGGTAACACTGACCACACCCGGAACCTCGGTAACAAGGCGTGCGGCTAATTTTTCTAAAAGGCTGAA
>JAUYEC010000006.1 GCA_030691585.1 Candidatus Omnitrophota bacterium | reverse complement strand
AACCCTGGCCTGCGGATTTCGGTATTCTTCTGGAATTTCAGGCAGGCCTTCCGGCCCGGAAGGAAAACTTTGCAGGTACTTTGCCACCGCCAGCCAGCTTTTAAGCTCAATAGTCTTTGCACTATCGACGAAGACGCGTGTACTGGATAAATCCGCGATAATATTCCCGGACTCATCCTTAGGAATAAAACTGATCTTGCCGCCGGATAATAATTCTAGATTCTTGCGCATCAAAAGCACTTTCCAGCCGGTAACCACCCGGTATAAACGGCTGTCTTCGAGCGGCTGGTATTGGCCGTCCGGCGTCAATACTTCCACAAGCCGCACGCGCTCAAAGACCGGAGCCTTGGGTTGATACGAAAAACGCATCCCGGAGATCTGCAAATGCAAATCGTGCTTAGCGCTTGCCACTGTTGTTTCAAGTTCAAACGCCTTCTTGATCTCGGCGCCGTTTAGCCAAAACGCGCACAACCCCGAACCAAAGAGGCCGTCCGGGCCGATACCCAAGGCGAGCAATCGAAACGCATCATTAACAGTTACAGGGCCCTTGGCTATGGGTGAGCGGATCTGGCCGAAACCTTCAAAGGCAAGGGATATCTCGCGGTAATTTTCACCTTCGGATTTTTTTACAGCGTAAATAAACGCGTCAGTCACCAGGTCTCCCAGGCCGCTGGACATACATTTAACGCGGTCACTGCATTTACTCCAGTCTGGCTCAAGCAAGGAAAAAGGCGCCTCTGCAAGCACCTGGCCGTATTTATAACCAAAACGGGCAAGATACTCCTCGTCTATCTCTTTTTCAAAAGATTTTACCAGGCCGGCGATCTTGGCTTCTTCGGGCAGATCAGAAGTAACCGGTATAACCGTATAATCCTTAGGCACAAAACTTCCGCCAAAGGCCCTTGTCAGAACTAAACGGCCGAGATAACGTCCGTATGAACCACGGGAAACAATATAAGTATTTTTTACCTTTATATACGGGTCTAAAATCGAATGCGTGTGGCCGCTAATGATCACATCAATGCCCGGAACACTCTTTGCCAGTATCTCATCCTCGGAAATAGACTTGTCTTGCCAGGTGCCGCTATGCGAGAGGCAAATGACCATATCCACTTTCTCTTTACCGCGCAATATCCCCACGGTTTTACGCGCCGCCTTAATAGGGTCAGAAAATCCTACCGGCTTGGCTTCAGGAACATAAAGCGCCGCGTCTTTGCCCACTAAACCAAAAAGACCGATCACCAGCCCCCCGCGCTTGATCACCATAAAGGACAGGACCGGATATTCATCATAGGCCTTGCTAAATTCCGCTAATTCCGCGGCCTTCGGGTCAAACACAATATTAGAGGAAACGATCGCGGGCAACCTGGCGCGATTCTGTTTTTTTGCGGCCAACAATGCCCGCCCCAGATGCGCCGGCCCAAAATCAAACTCGTGATTACCGAATGTTGTGGCGTCAAAACCCATTAAACCCATAGCCACCAGTTCCCCGGAACGCGTTGAGCGAATTGTATGGAATAAAGTTCCCATGCTAAAATCTCCGCCATCAAGCACCAGGGTCTTATCCTCCCTGCCTTTACGCTGGCGGTCAATTGCCGCGGCCAGCCGCGCATAGCCTCCCGCCTCGATGACGCTGTCGTTGGACGACGGCATTGAATAAGGCGCTAAATTGGAATGCAGGTCATGGGTGAACAATATAGTCAACTCCGCGGGTTTTAAGATCAGGCCAAAAAATACCGCGCCGGCCAAAACCAGGAAAATTAAAACAAAGAGTATCCCGCGGCGAACTGATCTTTTTTTTGGCATATTACCTTTCAAGAGGTTTTACCTCATTTTGCGTCTCCGAAAAAAACGCCACGTCCGTATTCCTTACCCATCCCACCTTATTGTCGGGACGCTTTATCTTACAAAAATCCTGCGCTTTTTCAACCAGCTCGACCTTAGAGCCCGCGCCAAGCTTGAAATACGTCGTCCCCTGCTCAAGCGGCTCAAACTTGACCTCCGTTTCCCCGGCTATAACAACGCCGCCCTTATTAAAGTTATCAATTTTGCCGCCTAGCGCTGCAGCCGATAAAATAAATAATACCGCAAGGGCCGGCAGCAATATTTTGGCCATCTTACTTATCTTGGCGATAAATAGCCCGCAGATAAGGATCACAACCGCTATTATATATATGGCCGATAAAAGGATGGCCAGAAAACCTATCGTTTCACCATCAAAGAGCCGGGCGGCAAGCCTCTGGAAACCGTTTCCGAATAACTGCGGCCCTAAATTAAGCTTTGATATGGCGTATTTATAATTAGACCTCAGGTCGCTGTCACTGGGGCTAAAAAATAATGCCAGTTCATAATTAAAAACAGCCATGCCTAATTCGCCTTTTTTGAAATAGCAGTTTCCCAGATTATAATTCAGGTTTCCCCCGGCTAAGCCCATGGCGCAAATCAATTCAAAATCAGTGATCGCCGCCTCAAAATTGCCTTCTTTATAGGCGGAGTTAGCCTGATAAAAGATCCGGCTCACTTCGCCGTAACCGGAACTTTGCGCCGGGCAGGCGCGCGGACCAAGGGCCGCGGCAATAAACAGCAGGCTAAACCCGGCTAATTTGGCGAAAATCCTTTTATTCATGATTTATGCCTCTGTAGAGAATCAATTACCTCTTCCAGTTTCTTTAATGAATTTTGCATGTTCTCTTTGGCCAGCTGCCCGGGCGCGTAGCGGGCCATATCGCACTCTGAAAAAATATCCTTGAGCACAGCCAGCGCGTCAACGGATACACCCCTGCTTTTTAACTGCTCGTCTATAACACTTATGGTGATACCCTTTGAAGGCAGGTGGAACTTATCCCCCAGATATTCCTGCAGAGTCTCAAACAATGCGTCATAAAATCCCTGGACATCGCCTTTTTCCAGCAGGCCGGTGGACCTGCGGATTCCTGCTTTAGCTTTCCGCGGGGCCAACAAAAGCCGCGCGTATTTTACGTCGGTTTTAAGCCTTTTGCTTCTTGCCTGGAATACGGCTAATAATAAA
>JAUYEC010000094.1 GCA_030691585.1 Candidatus Omnitrophota bacterium | reverse complement strand
CACCGCGATATAGACGTGCTGATTAAGGCCCAGGCGGGAAAACCTGCCGAGGAAACTGTAGCAGCGAAAACGTAAATATTTTTTGTAGGGGCGGGTTTCAAACCCGCCCCTACAAAGGCGGGTGCGGGATTTCGCCCGAATTACCCGTTAGATTAGGGAGACAAACCGTCCCTACCAGAAGAAAGGTAAAATGCCGACAATCGCGCAATTGATCAGATCAGGAAGGGTATCCAAGAGAAAAAAGACAAAATCACCGGCGCTTAAATCCTGTCCGCAGAGGCGTGGCGTCTGCCTTCAGGTGCGCACGATGACCCCGAAGAAACCAAACTCCGCCTTACGTAAGATCGCAAGGGTGAGGCTGACTACGGGCATTGAAGTTACTTCATACATACCGGGGGAAGGCCACAATCTTCAGGAGCATTCCATAGTCCTGGTAAGGGGCGGGCGCGTCAAGGATCTGCCGGGTGTCCGATATCATATTGTAAGAGGTACACTAGATGCTTCAGGCGTCAACGCGCGGAGAAAATCGCGTTCGAAATACGGCGCCAAGAGGCCTAAAGTAACGTAGGGACATGCCCCCGCGTAGGGACAGGTTTCAAACCTGTCCCTACAGTGCATACGAATAATCTTTTTTAACACACGAATTATAGAGGGAAAAAATGAGACGCAAGAGAACGCATGATAAAGAGATCCCGCAGGACCCGAAGTTCGCAAGTAAAATAGTGGCAAAGTTCATCAACATGGTGATGCTTGAGGGGAAAAAATCCATCGCCGAGAAAATGGTCTACGGGGCCTTTGAAGTTGTCAAAAAAAACCTTAACGAGGCCGATGTGCTCAAGATATTTTATAAAGCGCTGGATAATGCCCGGCCGCGCCTGGAGGTAAAGCCGCGGCGCGTGGGTGGCGCAACTTACCAGGTGCCGATAGAAGTCAGGCAGGAGCGCGGCACATCGATTGCAATTCGCTGGATCAGGGATTTTGCCCGGACCAAGAAGGGCAAGTCCATGCAGGATAAGCTTGCCGAAGAGATCATCGCCGCATACAAAGGCGAGGGGTCAGCCATCAAGAAGAGGGATGATACGCACAAGATGGCAGAATCCAATAAGGCGTTCGCTCATTTCAGGTGGTAGGATAACGTATTTGTAGGGGCGGGTTTGAAACCCGCCCCTACAGAAGATATAACAACAAACAATGAGAAAAATACCGTTAGAAAAAATCAGGAACATAGGCATCATCGCTCACATCGACGCGGGCAAGACCACCACGACCGAGCGCATCCTGTTTTACTCAGGCAGGACCTATAAATTGGGCGAGGTCCACGACGGCACCGCGACTATGGACTGGATGGTCCAGGAACAGGAAAGAGGTATCACCATCACCGCCGCGGCCACCACCTGCGCCTGGAACGATTTCAGTATAAATATTATCGATACTCCCGGCCACGTGGATTTTACCATAGAGGTCGAGCGCTCCTTAAAGATCCTTGACGGCGCGGTGGTTGTTTTCTGCGGTGTCGGCGGAGTCGAGCCGCAGTCCGAGACGGTCTGGCGCCAGGCCGACCGTTACAACGTTCCGCGCATTTGCTATGTTAACAAAATGGACCGCACAGGCAGTAATTTTTTTGAGGTCATAGACCAGATACATAAACGGCTGGGCGCAAATGCCGCGGCTATCCAGCTTCCTTTCGGCAAGGAATCGGAATTTAAAGGAATAGTCGACCTGGTCAATAAAAAATTGAGGGTGTATACGGATGATACGGGCAAAGTTTTTGAAGATCAGGAAATACCGCTCGAGCTTATGCCGGAAGTTAAAATTTATGAGACCATCCTTATAGAGAAATTGGCTGAAGTTGACGATCAGATGATGGAGGATTATCTCCACGGCAAGGAAATAACTTCTGATCAGCTTAAGGAAACAATAAGAAGAGCCGTGATCGCCAATAAATTTGTGCCGGTGCTCTGCGGCTCATCCTTTAAGAATAAAGGCATACAGATGGCCTTAGACGCGGTATGCGATTACCTGCCGTCGCCCCTGGATGTGCCGTCTATAAAAGGTACCAAACCGGACACGCAGGATTTTGAAGAGATCGCAGCAAGCGACGCGGCTCCGTTCTGCGGGTTATGTTTTAAGGTGGCCACCGACCCATTTGTCGGCAAGCTAAATTATACACGGGTGTATTCCGGCACACTTATAGCAGGAACTTATATCTATAATTCTTCAAAGAGAGTAAGGGAGCGTGTCACAAAAATAGTCAAGATGCACGCTAACCATCAGGAGATAGTAGAGAGTATCTCAACCGGCGATATCGCGGCAGTCGTGGGCCTGCGGGAGACCAAGACCGGTGACACGCTTTGCACTGAAAAAAACCAGATCCTGGTCGAGGCGATGCGTTTCCCGGAGCCGGTCATTCAGCAATCTGTCGAGCCGAAGTCAAAAGACGCGCAGGAAAAACTAGGCATGGCTTTGCATAAATTAGAAGATGAGGACCCGTCATTTCGGGTAACCTATAATCATGAAACGGGCCAAACACTGATCGCGGGCATGGGCCAGCTGCACCTTGAGATCATCGTTGACCGCATCCTTCGCGAGTTTAACGTAGAGGCCCAGGTAGGCACACCGCAGGTGGCTTACCGCGAGACGATCACGAAAAAAGTTACGCAGGTCGGAAAATTTATTTCACAGACCGGCGGCCGCGGGCAATACGGGCACGTGGTGCTTGAGATCGGCCCGCAAGAGGTACCCGGAGCGGGTATTACTTTTGAAGATAAAATAAAGAGTGGCGCCATCCCGCGCGAATTTATCCCATCGGTAAAACAGGGCGTGTTTGGCGCGGCAAAAAGCGGAGTGCTGGCCAACTATCCGGTTACCGATGTGCAGGTCCTGTTGGTGGACGGCTCGTACCACGACGTGGACTCGTCGGAAATGGCATTTCAGATGGCCGCTTCCATTGCTTTCAGCGACGGGCTAAGAAAAGCGCACCCAATATTGCTGGAGCCGATCATGGATATGGAAGTCATCGTTCCGGAAGAATATATGGGGCAGGTCATCGGAGATTTGAGTTCGCGCCGCGCAAAAATTATATCGCTTGCCCAGCGCCTGAACCTGCGCACCATAAGAGCCAACGTACCATTGGCCGAAGTATTCAATTATGCCACTGTATTAAGATCCTTGACACAGGGCCGTGCATCGTATACAATGGAGCCTTCGTTTTACCACGAAGTGCCAACACATATTGCGCAAAAAATCACCGCAGGCTCTGTAAGCGCCAACGTACGAAAAAGTTTTTAGCGGAGTAACTTGTCCTTGCCGCGTGACCGATGACGCGGAAAGCTGAATCTTACGCGGCAAGGATTAATTCGCACATTGGCTTACTCACGCTGACGCGTTCGTAAGTCAAGTGCTCATTTAAGGAGGTGTTTAAATGGCTAAAGAGAAATTTGTAAGGAGCAAACCGCATTGCAACATAGGGACCATCGGCCACATTGACCATGGCAAGACCAGCCTCACTTCAGCGATTACTTACGTGTTATCCAAACTTGGCAAAGCGACAGCCAAGGACTACGCGGATATCGCTAAAGGTGGAACGGTAAGGGACGAGACAAAGATTTTGACCATATCGGTCGCTCACGTTGAATACGAATCCGACGCGCGGCACTACGCGCATATTGACTGCCCGGGGCATGCCGATTACATTAAAAACATGATCACCGGAGCGGCCCAAATGGACGGAGCGATCCTGGTTGTTTCCGCTGTTGACGGCCCAATGCCTCAAACAAGAGAACATATTCTTTTAGCCAGGCAGGTCAACGTTCCGTCTATGGTCGTGTTCTTAAACAAAGTTGACCTTGTTTCCGACAAGGAACTGATCGACCTTGTGGAAATGGAAGTTAGGGACCTTCTGACCAAATACGGTTATCCCGGAGACAAAACACCTATCATCAAGGGAAGCGCCTTAAAGGCATTGCAGGCGGGGGGCGACCCGAATAGTGAGGATTGCAAACCCATCCTTGAGTTGATAAAGGCAGTAGACGATTTTATTCCCTTACCCGTAAGAGACATGGACAAGCCGTTTTTAATGGCGGTGGAAGACGTCTTCAGCATTGAAGGGCGCGGAACCGTCGGAACCGGCAGGATCGAACGCGGTAAGGTCAAGGTCGGCGAAGAAGTTGAGATCGTGGGCCTCAGGCCCGAAGTAAAAAAGACGGTTGTCACCGGAATCGAAATGTTCCGTAAGATCCTGGAAGAAGGGCAAGCCGGAGACAACGTAGGCCTATTGCTCAGAGGCGTTGAAAAGGGTGATATTGAGCGCGGGATGGTCGTTGCCGCACCCAAGTCGATTACGCCGCACACCAAGTTTAAGGCACAGGTTTACATTTTAACCAAAGAAGAAGGCGGAAGGCATACGCCGTTTTTTAACGGATACCGTCCGCAATTCTATTTCCGCACCACCGACGTCACCGGTTCTTCAAAGCTCCCGCAGGGAGTAGAGATGGTCATGCCCGGGGATAACGTCAACCTGGAAGTGGAGTTGATCACACCCATCGCCATAGAAAAGGAATCCCGTTTTGCCATACGTGAGGGGGGCCATACCGTGGGCGCTGGTGTAGTTACAGAGGTAATAGCGTAAAGGACATAACTTATCCTCGCCGCGTAACCGACGACATGTAAAATTGAAACTTACGCGGCAAGGATTAATTCGCACATTGACTTACTCGCGCCGTCGCGCTCGTAAGTCAAGTGCTCATTAAATGCAAAAGATAAGAATAAAACTAAAGGCTTATGATCACCGCTTGCTCGATCAGGCGGTGGTGGAGATCGTAGACACCGTCAAGCGCACCGGAGCCAAGATCGCAGGCCCCGTGCCGCTCCCTACAAAAAAAGAGCTATATACGGTGCTGCGCGGTCCGACTATTGATAAAAAATCGCGAGAGCAATTCGGCTTAGCCACTCATAAACGGCTGATTGATATCTATGAGCCGACCGCAAAGACCATAGATTCGTTGAAAAAACTGAATCTACCGGCTGGAGTGGACGCGGAGATCAAATAAATATCTACGTAGGGGCGGGTTTGAAACCCGCCCCTACGGGAAAATTGGATTTAATCTATGAGCCACGCATTATTAGGAAAAAAATTAGGGATGACGCAAATTTTTGTCGAAGATAGCCGTATGATCGACGTCACGGTTATTGAGGCAGGGCCGTGTCCGGTGCTTTCAGTCAGGGGAAAGAATGTCCAGATTTGTTTTGATCCGGCAAAAGAGAGCCGCCTTACAAAGCCTGTTCTTGGGATTTTTAAGAAATTAAACGTTTCCCCGCGTAAGTTTATCCGGGAAATCCTCAAGGATCCGGCGAAAGATTATAAGGTTGGCGAGGAACTCAAGGTGGATATGTTTGCAGCGGGTGATTACGTGGACGTGATCGGAATATCCAAAGGCAAAGGGTTTCAGGGCGGTATGAAACGATGGCATTGGAGCGGCGGGCCAATGACACACGGTTCCACTTCTCACAGGCGTGTCGGTTCCATTGGTTCCGCCACTACTCCCGGCAGGGTCTTTAAAGGCCATCATCTGCCCGGGCATATGGGTGATATCAGAGTAACCATGCAGAACCTGCGGGTTGTAAAGTCTGACCTGGAAAATAACCTGTTGTTGATAAGAGGTGCGGTTCCGGGCTGCAAGAATAGTTACGTTATCGTCCGGCAATCAAAGAAAAAGGGGCATATTAAAGCGCAGGCACCCGCCAAGGCTACCGCAGCAGCGGCTAAGAAACCGCAGGCTGCCGCCGCTAAAGCGCCGACGACCAAACCTGTAACTAAGAAATAAATCACCTGTAGGGACAGGATATTATCCTGTCCCTCGGCGGACAGCATAATATGCTGTCCCTACAAACTCGTAATGCAGGGGCGGGTTTTAAACCCGCCCCTGCAGAGAATCAATAATATGGAAGCAATTACCTTACCTATATATAGCATTGAAGGCATCGAGACAGGCACGATCAAACTCGACGGCAAGATCTTTGACGGCACAGTCAATAAGGAGGCCATCTACCAGGCAGTGGTCGCTTACCGGGCGAACCACCGCAAGGGCCTGGCCGCGACCAAGACGCGCGGAGAGGTATCCGGCGGCGGGCGCAAACCCTGGAAACAAAAGGGCACCGGCCGCGCCAGAGTCGGATCCACGCGTTCGCCGTTATGGCGCCATGGCGGAGTCGTTTTTGGCCCGCACCCAAAGGATTTTTCTTATAATTTACCGCAGAAGATCCGCGCGCTTGCCCTTAAATCCAGCCTTAATGCCAAGGTCAAAGAGAACAATTTTCTGGTTTTGGAAGACTTGAAACTCGCGGGCCCTAAGACAAAAGACGCGGCCAAGGTGCTGACAAATCTAAAGCTGGGGCCCGGTGTTAAAACGCTGGTGTTACTGGAAAAAATGGATAAGTTTGCTAATATGGCCATACGTAACATTGCTTGCGTAGACGTGGCACAGGCAAAAGACGCCAATGTCTACGAGATCATGAGCCATAAAAAACTGATTATTACCAAGAACGGGTTGAACGGTATCTACAGCAGATTCGCGCCGCCTGCTGCCAAGGCCGCTAAGCTCGGTACCGGAGCGCAGAAATGATAGATCCCGTCAAGATTATAAAGGCTTTGATCCATACCGAAAAATCTACGCTCTCCGAGCCGGCCGGAAAATACCTTTTTCTAGTGGATAACTCCGCCAATAAGATTGAGATCAAGGCCGCGGTAGAGCAGCTTTATAAGGTCAAGGTAAAATGTGTCAATACATTAATTTCACAGGGCAAATTACGAAGGGTGAGGTATCATCTGGGCAAAACACCTGATTTAAAAAAGGCGGTCGTAACTTTAAAGCAGGGCCAGAAGATAGAGGCAGCGGTATAACAGTGTAGGGACAGGTTTGAAACCTGTCCCTACAGACAGAAAAATTATGGGACTAAAAACATACAGGCCATATACTCCGTCAAGGCGCCACATGACCACTCCTGATTTCGCGGAGATCACTAAAACGCGCCCGGAAAAATCCCTGATCACTCCGTTAAAGAAGTCAGGCGGCCGGAATGTCCATGGCCGCATCACAGTCAGGCATCACGGCGGAGGGCACAAGCGTATGCTGCGCCTGGTGGATTTTAAACGGGATCTCTTTGAAGTGCCCGCCAGGGTCATTGCCATTGAGTATGACCCTAACCGGTCGGCCAGGATCGCTTTAGTTGAATATCCGGATAAACTTAAACGTTATATCATCTGCCCGCTGGGTTTGAATGTCGGAGAAAGCATTGTTTCTTCTAATAAAAAAGAAACAGAGATCAAAACCGGCAATTGCCTTTTGATGCGTTATATCCCTTCGGGCACACTGATCCATAATGTAGAATTAAATAAGGGCCAGGGCGGACAGATTGTCAGGGGCGCCGGTACTAGCGCGCAGATCATGGCCAAAGAAGGCGACTCGGCGCACATCAAGCTGCCTTCGGGAGAAATCCGCTTGATCAGCCTTGATTGCCACGCTACTATCGGCCAGGTCGGTAATGTCGAGCATGGAACGATGTATATTGGTAAGGCCGGCAGAAACCGCTGGTTGGGTATCCGTCCCACAGTCCGAGGTTTGGCGATGAATCCCGTGGATCATCCGCACGGCGGCGGCGAAGGAAAATCCGGCCAGGGCAATCCGCATCCGGTGACCCCGTGGGGAAAACCCACTAAGGGCTATAAGACCAGAAAAAAGAAGTGGTATTCAAATAAATTTATGGTCAAGCGTATCAATTAAGCGAGGAAAAAATGCCCCGTTCGTTAAAAAAAGGCCCGTACGTAGAGGAAAGTCTCTTAAGGAAAGTTGGGAAGGCGCGAGGTTCAGCGGCGCGCCAGGCGATCAAGACCTGGTCGAGGCGCTCTACCGTGATACCGGATTTTATAGGCCTCACCTTTGCCGTATATGACGGCAGGAAGCACGTGCCGGTATTTATCACCGAGAATATGGTCGGCCACAAGTTGGGGGAATTTTCCCCATCGAGGATCTTCAGGAAGCACGGCGGCGTCAAGGCCAAGAAAGCGCCGGAGAAGACATAATATGATCGCACAAGCGCAGGGAAAATTTATCAGATTAGCACCGATGAAGGTTTGCCTTGTAATGGACCTCATCCGGGGCAAGAATGTGGAAAAGGCCGAAGCCATACTGATTAATCTGAATAAACGGCCCAAGGAACATTTGTTAAAATTATTGAAATCCGCGGTCGCAAACGCCAGGGTCAAGGGATTCAGCGGCCAGCAGCTTTATATTTCAAAACTTATTTGCAACCCCGGGCCAAGATGGAAGAGATTCAAGGCGGCGGCGTTCGGCCGTGCGGCACCGATATTAAAACGGACATCACATATTAAAATAGAGCTTGACGTAAAAAAAACCTAACACAAAAGTAGGGACAGGTTTAAAACCTGTCCCTGCCTGCCGGCAGGCAGGCCTACAGAAAAAGGAAAACGATGGGACATAAGGTATCTCCGTTAATATTAAGGATCGGTTTTATTAAGAACTGGCGCAGCCGGTGGTTTGCCAAGCATCAGGAGTTTGCCCATTTTATTTACCAGGATTATAATATCCGTAAATTCATAAAAAGCAGATTTAAACAAGCGGCGGTTTCCAAGATCGTCATTGAGAGGATGGCCTCTAAACTTAAAGTGCGCATATACAGTGCCAGGCCCGGCATCATTATCGGCAGGCACGGAGCCGACATTGAGCGGCTGCGCGAAGACCTCTCCGGCATGGCAAAAGCCGAGATTTCTATAGACATAGAAGAGATCAAAAATCCCAGTATAGACGCGCAACTGGTGGCGGAAAATATCTCCATGCAATTGGAAAAAAGGATCGCCTTCCGGCGCGCGGTTAAACGGGCGATGGAGCAGACCATGAATGCCGGAGCACTTGGTGTAAGGGTAAGCTGCGCCGGGCGCCTCAACGGCGCCGAGATGTCACGTAAAGAGACTTATAAAAACGGCAAAGTGCCTCTGCAGACATTTCGGGCGGACATAGATTATGGATTTTCCGAAAGTTTGACTACATACGGGCTGATCGGCGTGAAAGTATGGATCTATAAAGGCGACGTCTTGACTAAGAACTTCAACGAAGATATCACATCCGCGATGCGGCAAGCCAAGGAACAAAGAGGGCCGGCCAGAGAAATAGCGGGCGCTTCCAAGGGGGCTCAATAAATGGTTTTAATGCCCAAGAGAGTAAAATATCGTAAATTACAAAAAGGCTCGCGCCGCGGTATCGCGGTAGCCGGTTCCAGCATTGCCTTTGGTGAATACGGGCTCAAGGCGCTGGAAAACGGCTGGCTCAAGAATACGCAGATAGAGGCGGTGCGTGTGATCCTGGCGCGCCAGCTGCATAAGGGCGGTAAATTGTGGATCCGGGTTTTTCCCGATAAATCTATTACTAAGAAGCCCGCGGAAGTGCGCATGGGAAAAGGCAAGGGCGACCTTGATCATTGGGTTGCCGTCATTAAACGCGGGCTCATACTTTTTGAGCTGGGCGGCGTGCCCGAGGAATACGCTAAACAGTGTTTTAGGCTGGCGGCCTACAAGCTGCCGGTCCGCGCCAAGTTCGTTACGCGCGTACAGAGGTAAAAAAATGGATATGAAAGAATTGCGGATTTTAAACGACGAAGAATTGCGGCAAAAGGAAAAAGCCATTAAGGATGAGCTTTTCAAGCTAAACGCCGAGCGTTATGCCGGGCGCGTGGAAAAACCACATAAGTTTTCTTTACTAAAAAAAGGCATTGCCCGCATCCAAACTATTCTCCACGAAAAGAAAGATAAATAATATGGCCGAGAGAAAAGGTTTAATAGGTACAGTCATAAGCGACAAGATGCAAAAGACCGTTATTGTCAAAACGATGCATATTAAGAAACATCCTAAGTACGGCAAGGTGATCAAGGTGTATAAAAAATACAAGGCCCACGACGAAAAAGGCATTGCCAAGATGGGAGATTCGGTCAGAATAACGGGGGTCAGGCCCATTTCGAAGGATAAGCATTTTATGGTTAAAGCGGTGTTAAAAAAAGCGCATGTCCACGCAGAATTAAAAGAGGAAACGCTATGATCCAATTACGCAGTATTTTAGACATAGCGGACAATACCGGAGCAAAACGCGCGGCGATGATCGCGGTATTCGGCAAAAAGAACGCGGTTTTTGCAAATGTTGGAGACATCATCAATGTAAACATCAAGGAGTCTGCGCCGGGGGCCACGGTCAAAAAAGGCGAAGTGGCAAGGGCCGTAGTAGTCAGAACCAGAAACCCCATTCACAGGCAAGACGGTTCGGTCCTTCGTTTTGACCGTAATGCCATAGTTTTTATTGACGCGCAGCTCAACCCCCGCGGAACGCGCGTATTCGGCCCGGTGGCGCGCGAATTAAGGGATAAGAATTTCACCAAGATCATATCTTTAGCGCCTGAGGTCATCTGATGCATAAAATAAGAAAGAACGATACGATACAGGTTATAAAAGGCAAGGATAAAGGGAAAAAAGGGCGCGTGCTCAGCGTAGTGCCTGAAGGCAAGCGCGTCCTGGTTGAGGGTATTAATCTGGCTAAGAAGCACAAGCGCCAAACCCGCCAGGACCAGCAAGGCGGCATAGTTTCTATTGAGATGCCGATCAGTGTTGGCAATATAATGCTCATCTGCAATCACTGTGCCCGTCCGGTAAGAGTGGGCTTTGCCCTGCTTAAAGACGGCACCAAGACAAGGATCTGCAAGAGCTGTAAAGAGGCCCTATAATGACACCGAGACTACTGGAAGCTTACAGATTACGGATCGTGCCGCTGATGATAGAGAAGTTCGGGTTGAAGAATTCTATGGCTGTTCCGCGCGTTGAGAAGATCGTGGTAAATATGGGCGTTGGCGAAGGGATCCTGGATATTAAAATCCTGGAGAGATCCATGGAGGAGCTGAGCGTTATCACCGGACAGAAACCGATCATGCGCCGCGCCAAAAAAGCCATTGCCAATTTTAAGATTAAAGAAAACAGCCCGATCGGCTGCAAGGTAACCTTGCGCCACGCCATGATGTATGAATTTATGGACAGGCTGCTTAACGTGGCCCTGCCGCGTATCCGCGACTTCAGGGGGACATCGCCTGACTCTTTTGATAAAGGGGGCAATTATACGTTGGGCCTGAGCGAACAAGGCATATTTCCGGAAATAGAATACGATAAGATCGGCCGGCCGCAGGGGATGGATATTACATTTGTGATCAGAAACGCCAAGTCCAAGGATCAGGCGCAGGAATTATTAAGGCTGTTCGGGATGCCGTTTAAGGGTAAGGAATAATACTATGGCAAAAAATTCACAGTTAGCCAGGTGGAAGAGAAAAGCGAAATTTTCCACGCGTCAACATAACCGTTGTCAAATTTGCGGCCGCTCAGGCGGCTACCTCAGGAGATTCCAGCTTTGCCGTATATGCTTCAGGGAACTGGCATGGCAGGGCTTGATCCCCGGGGTAAAAAAAGCAAGCTGGTAAGATTTTTTTAGGGGGATTAACTAAATGTCAAGGACAGACCTGTTAGCTGATGTTTTCACGATGATACGCAATGCCATTATGGCCAAGAAAGATGCCGTGGATATCCCGGCGTCAAACTCGATAAAAAGCATCCTGCAGATCCTGAAAAAAGAAAACTATATCGAGGATTTTAAATTAATAGAGGATAAATTACAGGGGCGGGCCAGGATTTATTTAAAGTATACTGCCGGCAAACCCGCGATCAGGGATATTAAACGCATATCCAGGCCGGGCCTGCGCGTTTATGCCCACAGTAAAAAAATCCCCGTTGTCTTAAGAGGCAGGGGGCTGGCCATTGTATCGAGCTCCAAAGGTGTGATGACTGATAAAGAAGCCAGAGAATTAAAGGTAGGCGGAGAGATCATCGCCTACGTATGGTAATAATATAAGCTGTAGGGGCGGATTTCAAACCCGCCCCTACATATGCATAAGGTGATATCATGTCAAGAATAGGAAAAAAACCGCTGGTTATACCAAAAGAAGCCAAGGTTGAGATCAAAGACGGCATCATCAATGTGGAAGGGCCGAAGGGTAAATTGAGCCGTGAGTTCTCCAACCGCTTAACCGTGGAGATCAAAGATGGCTCAATCTTTGTCAAGCGCTCCACAGACACCAAGATCGATAAATCCCTACACGGGCTCTGGCGCGCGCTCATCTCAAACATGCTTACGGGCGTAACCGTTGGTTACACCAAGAATCTGGAGATCGTCGGCGTGGGCTTTAAGGCCCAGATGCAGGGACAGGTCTTAAACATGCATTTAGGTTTTTCTCATCAGGTAAACTTCCCGATTCCCGACGGTATTAAGGCCGAAACACCCAAGCCTAACCTGATCAATTTAGCAAGCATAAATAAGGAGTTGATCGGCAGAATAGCCATGGAGATCCGCAGGATCTACCCGCCGGAGCCCTATAAAGGCAAAGGCATACGTTTTGCCGGTGAATATATAAAGAAGAAAATCGGTAAAGCGCAGGCTGCCAGCGCAAAATAAGGTTAGATCTATGAAAAATAAAAGAATATTATCACGGGTCAAAAGGCACAACCGCATTAAGATGCGGATGCGCGGGACAGTTGAGAGGCCGAGGCTTGTCATCCGCAGGAGCCTGAAGAATCTATTTGTTGAGGCCATTGACGATACGCGAAACAAAATTTTGTTTGGCGCCTCCACTCTGGATTTGGATTTTAAAAAACAGTTTGGCTGCGCCGGTAACGTGAAAGCCGCGGCAGCATTCGGCGTTTTTTATGCCGCAAAGGCAAAAGCCGCTGGGATTAAAAGAATAGTTTTTGACCGCGCCGGCTATTTATACCATGGCCGGGTTAAGAGCTTCGCGGAGGCCCTGAGAAAAGGAGGACTTGAATTTTGATGCGTGAACTCAACATTGAACAGCAGCCCGAACTCATAGAAAGAATTATTACGATCAATCGCGTGACTAAAGTCACTAAGGGTGGAAAAAAGCTGCACTTCAGCGCGCTGGTGGTCGTTGGCGACACAAAGGGCAGGGTGGGTTTTGCCCTGGATAAGGCCAATGAGGTTGCCGATGCCATACGCAAGGCGCTGACCAAAGCAAAAAAGAGCCTGTTTCGTGTGCCTATTGAGGGTTCGACTATCCCTCATGAAGTCATCGGCCACTTCGGCGCCGCCCTTGTACTGCTCAAGCCGGCTTCAGAAGGCACGGGTGTTATCGCGGCGGGCCCGGTCAGAGCGATATGCGAGGCAGCCGGTATTAAAGATATCCTTACCAAGTGCTTGAAATCAAATAATCCCATAAACGTGATCAAGGCCACGGTCGAGGGGCTTAAGAACCTAAAAAGCTGATCATCGATATTGTAGGGGCGGGTTTTAAACCCGCCCCTACAGGAGCATACGTACGACCATGAGAAACGAAAAAAAGAATATACCCGAAAAAAAGAAAACAGCGCCAAAAACCAACTTAAAACGCGCCGCAGGCAGGATTAAACGGTCCACGGCAAGGACGAAAAGGATTACCGCGCCGGCTAACGAAGAACTACGAGTGGCCTGCCTTGACCGTTTATCCACTCCTGCAGGGGCGCACAAACCCAAAAAACTGTTGGGCCGGGGGCCGGGTTCCGGTCACGGTAAGACTTCCACGCGCGGCAGCAAGGGGCAAACATCCCGCGCCGGGCGCCATTTTTATGCCGGCTTTGAAGGCGGCCAGACGCCGCTTATCCGCAGGATGCCTAAGCGCGGATTTATCAACAGGTTTAAAAAAGAATTCCAGATCGTCAATCTTAGGGACCTGGCGCGGGTCAAAGAAGCGGTGATAACACCGGCAACACTGGAGGCCAAGAATCTGATCAAGGATCAATTTAAGCTCATCAAGATACTGGGAACCGGAGAGATCAAAAACGCGCTTAAGGTTTCTGCGCACGCCTTTTCAAAAAAGGCGCAAGAGGTCATAATCGCCGCGGGCGGAAAGATTGAAATAATAGATGCTGAGCGCGTTAGTTAATTCGTTTAAGATACCTGATCTGAAGAAACGCTTGATTATCACCGGGGCGTTACTTGTGGTATATCGCGTCGGTTGTTATATTCCGACTCCGGGGATAAATGGCGCGGCACTTGCGGAATTCTTCAACCGTATCGCGAAAACTCAAGGTGGGGCAGTATTCGGCATCATCAATATGTTTTCGGGTGGTGCCATGGAAAGGCTGACGATATTCGCGCTCGGTATTATGCCCTATATTTCGTCATCTATTATCATGCAGCTCTTGACCGCCGTCATCCCCGCCCTGGAAAAAATCGCCAAAGAAGGCAAGGCAGGGTATGAGAAGATCAACCAGTTCACCCGCTACGGCACCGTAGCACTTGCGATTATACAGTCTTTTTTCATTGCTCTTTGGCTTGAGAACCCGGCTCGTTTTGAAGGTTTAAGGATCGTGATGCATCCGGGATGGGGCTTTCGGGTCCTGACCGTGCTGACGCTTACCACAGGTACAATATTTATCATGTGGCTGGGCGAGCAGATACAGGAAAGAGGTATCGGTAACGGTATATCCCTGATCATTACCGCGGGTATCATTTCCAGGATCCCCTCGGCGCTGCAACAGCTGTACGTGCTGATATCCCCATTTTCCCCGTCGCGGAGGCAGATCCAGCCGTTCACGCTTCTGGTCATGGCGGTGCTCCTGGTAGTGGTCGTATTTTCCGTGGTCATGATTACACAGGGCCAGAGGAAGATCCCGGTGCAGTACGCCCGCAGGATAGTAGGGCGCAAGATCTACGGAGGGCAGTCCACCTATATACCCTTGAAAGTGGATACCTCAGGCGTCATCGCCATAATCTTCGCGCAGTCAATAATCCTGTTCCCGGCAACACTGGCATCATTTATTCCTAACCCCGGTTTTCAGAGGCTGGCGCAGAGCCTGATCAGGGGGCATTTGCTTTATACGCTGATCTACGCTTTATTGATCGTTTTCTTCTGTTATTTTTACACTGCTATTGTTTTTAATCCGAACGACCTTTCGGAAAACATGAAAAAATACGGCGGTTTTATCCCCGGGATACGGCCGGGGGCGTCTACAGCCGAATACCTGGATTACGTGATGACCCGGATCACGCTTTTTGGAGCGCTATTTATCGCGGTGATCGCCATTTTTCCGGATTTTATCATGGCATGGCTCAAAGTGCCGTATCTGGTGGCTTCGTTTTTCGGAGGCACAGGGATCCTGATTATCGTCGGCGTTATGCTTGATACGCTTAAGCAGATTGAATCGCATTTGTTGACGCATCATTACGAAGGTTTCTTAAAGGGCGGCCACATCAAGGGGAGGCGCTAAGAGATGAGGATCATTTTATTGGGGCCTCCGGGAGCCGGAAAAGGAACTCAGGCCAAGAGCCTTGCCTTGAAACTGGGAGCGCCGCATATATCCACCGGTGACCTGCTCCGGAAGAACGTAAAAGAAGGCACTGGCCTTGGGATAAAAGCAAAAGATTATATGGAACGCGGGGCGCTCGTCCCTGATGAACTGGTTGCCCAGATGCTTATTGTCAGGTTCAGCCAGCCGGATGTTAAAACCGGATTTATCCTCGACGGTTATCCGCGCAACATGAGCCAGGCCGGGGTTCTTGAAGGCATCTTGAAACAGAATAATATGTCTATTGACCTGGTAGTTTCTTTGGATTCCAGCGAGCCCGTGATCATCCAGCGCTTGAGCGGACGCCTTGTTTGCAGTAAATGCGGGGAGAATTTTCACGCCGTGAATATGCCCCCCCTAAAGCAAGGCCTATGCGATAAATGCGGGTCCAAGCTTTATCAAAGAGCCGACGATAAAGAAGAAACGATAAGGAAGCGTTTGGCGGTTTACGCTAATGAAACAGCTCCGCTTTTAGAATATTATCAGGCGCGGAATTTATTGCATCATATTCCGGCTGATGGGCCGGCTGAAACGGTTTTGAACCAGATCATTGTTTTGGCGCGGCAGAAACAATGATCCCGAAGAAAAACGCCTTGGACCTGCAGATGTTGCGGGAATCAGGTGTGATTTTGGCGCGGGTCATAAAAATTATAAAGCCGCGTATCCGCTCCGGCATTACCACAATCGAGCTGGATCGGCTGGCGGAAGAAGCAATACTTAAAGCACGCGCGTTGCCCGCGTTTAAAGGATACAAAGGATACCCCGCGACTTTATGCGTCTCCGTCAACGACGAGATCGTCCACGGGATACCCGGACAGAGGAAGTTGGCGGAAGGCGACATCGCCAGCATTGACCTGGGTGTAAATTACCGGGGATATTTTACGGATGCCGCTTTTACCGTACCGGTGGGCCGGGTTACCCCCCGAGTTGATGAAATGGTAAATACGGCCCAAGAGGCCCTGCGCCTGGGCCTGGATAAAGCGCGCTGCGGTAATCGCCTCTTTGATATTTCTTACGCGATACAAGTTTACGTCGAAGGCCGCGGATTTTCCGTAGTCAGGCAGTTCGTCGGCCACGGCATCGGCACCAGCCTCCATGAGGAACCTGAGATCCCGAATTTCGGCAGGCCGCACCAGGGCCCGGTTCTTGAAGCAGGAATGGTCCTGGCGATAGAACCAATGGTTAACATGGGCGGCTGGGAGGCCTATATTGACGGTAACGGCTGGACCGCCAAGACAAAAGACGGCCTGCAGTCCGCGCATTTTGAGCATACGGTAGCCATAACGCCAGGCGGCCCGGAAGTACTGACGGAATAAGCTAAACCGTAGGGACAGGTTTCAAACCTGTCCCTACATAAGAAGATGTAACCTATGGCAAAAGAAGAACTGATTGAGACTGAAGGCAAGATTCTTGAGGCTTTGCCTAACGCGATGTTTAGGGTGGAGCTTGAGAACAAACATGTGGTCCTGGCGCACGTATCGGGAAAAATGCGCATGAATTTTATCAGAATACTGCCGGGTGACAAGGTGAAATTAGAGCTTTCTCCGTACGACTTAACAAGAGGCAGGATCACATTTAGAGTAAAGTAGGGACAGGTTTCAAACCTGTCCCTACATAATGAGGACAGATAAAAGTGAAAGTAAAAGCGTCAGTAAAAAAGATTTGTGATAAGTGCAAGATCATCAGAAGAAAACGTGTGATCCGGGTGATCTGCAGCAATCCTAAGCATAAGCAGAGACAAGGGTAGTTCTAAAATCGACGCGTTCCGTGGGACGTGAGGACGTAGGACGTGGGACGTAAAAATTATAAAAGGAGAAAACAGTGCCGAGGATCCTGGGTGTAGATATACCAAAAGAAAAAAGAATGGATATTGCCCTGACGTATTTATACGGGATAGGCAGGTTTCAGTCCGTGCGTATCCTAAAAGACGCCGGGATTGCTCTTGAGAAACGCGCCAAGGAATTAAGCGAAGAGGAAGTATCGCGTATTGTAGCCGCTATCCAGAAAAGCGGATTAAGGCTGGAGGGCGATCTGCGCAGGGATATTTCGCAGAATATAAAACGGTTGATGGACATTGGTTCCTGGCGGGGTATGCGCCATAAGAAGGGCCTGCCTGTGCGCGGCCAGCGCACGCGCACCAATGCCCGCACAAGAAAAGGCCCGCGTAAGGGCGGTATGGCAGTAATCAAGAAAGAACCTGAAAAGAAAGCGGCCGCAGCACCCGCCGCTAAGAAGTGAAATCCTGAGGACTAAGTTCTCGGAACGAAATACTTGAGCGGCAATCGAGCCATATGCAGTCTGGGCCGCGAAAGTATAGAAAAGCGAGGGGTAAATGGCGACAAAAGAAAAAGCCAAAAAGAAAAAGATAGCTAAAGGAATTAGTGCTGGCATAGCGCACATCCAGGCCAGCTTTAACAACACAATCATTACCATCACCGACAAGCAGGGCAATACCCTGGTTTGGTCCGCGCCCGGCATCGTCGGTTACGGCGGATCAAAAAAGTCTACCCCGTTTGCGGCACAAATAGCGGCAACCGACGCGGCCAGAAAAGCCAAGGAAATCGGGATCAAGGAATTGGAAGTCCGTGTCAAGGGCCCGGGTTTCGGCAGGGAATCGGCGATCAGGGCCCTGCAGGCGGCAGGACTTACGATAACCTCTATCAAGGATACGACGCCGATACCGCATAACGGCTGCCGCCCTAAGAAAAAAAGGAGAGTGTAAATAGATGGCTCGCTACATTAACGCGGTTTGCAGGCTTTGCCGGCGGCATGGAGAAAAATTATTTTTGAAGGGTACCAAGTGTAATACTGAAAAATGCCCGGCCGCAAAAAGGGCCTATCCGCCCGGCCAGCACGGCCAGGGCAGGAGGACCAAGCTTTCCAATTATGGCCTGCAGATGAAGGAGAAACAAAAAGTGCGCAGGGTTTATGGCGTTTTAGAAAGGCAATTCCGCAGGTATTTTGAGGCGGCCTCTAAGACCAAGGGCGTCACCGGTAAAATGCTGCTGCAGATATTGGAGAGAAGGCTGGACAACGTAATATTCCGCCTGGGCCTTGGGCTTTCACGTTCGCAGGCCAGGCAGTTTGTGCGCCATAACCTGATCAGCGTCAATTCCAAGCGTGTCAACATTCCTTCATACCTGGTCAGCCAGGGCGATACCATCCAGGTTACGGCTAAAGATAAAGCCAGGAATAAACTCAAGGAAAACCTGGAGAGCGCCAAAGATCGGACAGTACCCGCCTGGCTTGAATTCAATTCAGCTGAATTAAGCGGCAAGGTCCTGCGCCTGCCTGAGAAAGACGACATAGGCCAGGCCATCCAGGAACAGTTGATCGTAGAACTTTATTCTAAATAGGGCATAATTATTCGGCCCTACGGGATATCATGTAGGGGCGGGTTTAAAACCCGCCCCTACGCAGAACATGTGATGGTTATGTAGGAACAGCATAGCGTGTGTCCCTACAAAAACGGAGGAATAGATGGGTATAAAATGGAGAGATTTTCAATTACCAAAAAGGCTGGAATGTGACGAGTCCACTTACACAAATACGTACGGCAAGTTCTCCGCGGCACCCTTTGAAAGGGGATACGGCGTTACCCTGGGAAACTCGCTGCGCAGGGTTCTGCTCTCTTCCATAGAAGGCAGCGCCGTTACCTCCATCAAGATCCTGGGCGTAGAGCATGAGTTCTCGGCCATTCCGGGTGTTTTAGAAGACGTGCCGGAGATCATCCTCAACATTAAACGCCTGATCTTGAACTCACATTCCAAGATCCCCAAGGTGATCACCGTTAAAGCAGACAAAAAAGGCGAGATCACCGCCAAGGATATAGATGCCGGAGAAACAATAGAAATCATCAATCCCGGCCTGCACATAGCCACCCTCACCAAAGACACGAAATTTAACATGGAAATGGAAGTGGCCAGGGGCAGGGGGTATGTACCCGCGGAAGCCAACAAAAAAGAAGAGAAGACAATCGGGGTCATCCCGATAGATTCCATATTTACGCCGCTAAAGAAAGTGAATTTCTACACCGAGAACACGCGCGTCGGCCAAAGGACGGACTATGATAAACTGATCCTGGAGATCAACACAAACGGGGCGATCACGCCGAAAGACGCTTTATTGTATGCCTCGAATATTCTACAGAGGCATCTGGATATCTTTGTCAATTTTGGCCAGCTTCCGGAAGATATCGCCGAAGAGGAGCCCGAGATGACAAAAGAGGAGATAGCAGTCTATGAGAAATTGAGGCTGCCGATCTCAGAACTTGAACTTTCGGTGAGAAGTTCAAATTGCCTCAGGGAAGCCGGCATCAAGAGTATCTCGGACCTTGTAAAACGCACAGAGGACGAGATGCTTGGTTTTAAGAATTTCGGCAAAAAATCGCTGACTGAAATAAAAGAACTGCTCGTCGGCATGAGCCTGAACCTGGGTATGCAGGTCGACACCAAAAAACTAAAAAAGGCATAAAATGAGACACGGTAAAAAAAGGCTACAATTGAACCGGTTCAGCAGCTGGCATAAAGCCACCTTAAGGGCCATGTGCAGAAGCTTATTGACAGACGAGAGTATCAGGACGACTCTTACAAAGGCCAAGGCGGTAAAGCCGTTTGTCGAAAAGCTGATATCCTCGGCAAAGGCTAATAATCTGGCGGCAAAAAGGCGCGCCTTTGCGATATTGGGCGACCACGCGCTTGTGTCCAGGTTATTTAATGAAATAGCGCCGCGATTTTCTGGGATTTCAGGCGGCTATACCAGGATCATAAACCTGGGGCGCAGGCGCGGCGACGACGCTTCAGTCGTGATCTTTGAATTGAC
>JAUYEC010000132.1 GCA_030691585.1 Candidatus Omnitrophota bacterium | reverse complement strand
ATACAGGACGCGATCAAGGCAAGGCACAGATAGCTTGTTATCCGTATAAATATAGAAAGATTCTTATTATAAGTGTACATAGCGTAAAGCCAGGACCGCTCCCAGCCTCCTTCTAAAATTAAATAGCCTTGGGGTCATTTTACCAAAAGACCCTAAAAAAGATAAACACCGAAAAAGCGCTGTCATGAACGAGCGCCCGCAGTGTTGTTCATACCTGCGGCAAGCCTCCAAGACCCCTAGGCGATCGCCCGCGGATAGACAGGTGAATATCTTCTTCGCAAAGAAAACCTTAACGCGCTCCTGCCAATGGCGCATGATACCAACGCTGCCGATGTTCTCCAAAGAAAGCCCCCCATATATTGTCCGCAACAAAATCACCGCCTCCTCCATATCCTGGAAAAGCATCGTATCAACCCCATAGCATAACTCCCACAACAGCATCAAATCCCTGTCTAAAAGCTCCCTATGCGTCAAAAATGCAATGTTACGACGAAAAACTTTCTTGGTCTCCTCCGCTACCGCCCTGTTCTTCTCGGCTTTGGATATGGACCCTTCATGGAAACGCACTGCCATAAGCACATCTTTCCCAGAAGAAAAACGCACCCCGCCGTGAAGCAACCGTATCCAAAGGTCATAATCCGCAAGTATCCTGAAACTTTCATCATAACCTCCGTATTGAAGAATCACCTCACGCTTAATTAAACTCCCGCCATGATTAACTGGCGAGGCGGTCAAAGAGCGCAAAACCATTCCCTCATGAGTCTGAGGGATATCTAGTAGTTGTTTTACAAAACCATTTTCATTAATTACTCCAACACGTGAGCTAATAACCGCATTCTCTGGACCATTCCGAGCAACCCGCGTCTGATATTCCAACCAACGTGGCAAAGCAATATCATCCGCATCAATGCGCGCGATAAATTCTCCCCGCGCTTCGCGCAAACCAATGTTTAAAGAAGCAGTCTGGCCCTTATTCAAAGAATTTTGAATAATTCTGATGCGCGGATCCTGATAGGCCTTAATGATCTCCAGAGATCCGTCACTGCTAGCGTCGTCCACGATAAGAAACTCAAAATCAGAGTAGCTTTGCGCAAGAACGCTCTCAACGGCCTGGCGAAGAAATCGCCCGCCATTGTATACAGTCATCAACACAGTCACTTTCATCATTTTCTATGCATTTTTAAAGTAGCCGCGCTTTCTGAAAAACTAAAATTTTATCAACCCATTGCTCGCGGATACATTGAGACAGAATTCTTTTTTAGTCTTATCTAAACGGAATGAACCGCCCGCGCCCAATAAGATCGGGGCCGCACCGGCAATATCCCAAAGCATAATATTTTTCTCTTCATATACATCAGCGCGCCCGCAAGCCACATATACAAGCGATAATGCCGCAGACCCTAACCAGCGAAGCTTGCGATAAGACCTGACGGCCGCAATAAATCCGCGCAGGGATTCTTCAGAAAGATCCGCTCGGGCTGGAAAACCGGATACCAGAATACCCTGATTTTTCGACACCACATTGCTCACGACAACAGCATGTCCGTTAAGCCATGCGCCCTTTGCAGAGATACCGGAAAACATTTCTTGCCTGTAAGGGTCGTAAACTACGCCGCATACCGGCGCGTCACCATCCCAAAGCCCGATAGATACACAGCACAAAGGGATACCCCGCGAGTAATTAATAGTTCCGTCCAAGGGATCAACGATCCAATGAAAACCACTTCGATCCCCTCCCACCAGCCCCGCCTCCTCAGAAAGAACTGGCAACCCACCCCCTTCACGCAAGCCTTCAAGAATTAGGGTCTCTGACATTTTATCAGCCCGAAGTTTTACATCATGATGCTCCTGGCTATCTATACAGTGATTCTCTTTTACTCCTTCAACCAAAAAATTTCCGGCCTTGCACGCGACACTTTTGGCGACGCTTAGAAAACAACAAACATCATCCATGGATACCTGCCTCCCTAAGGCCGCACAGAAGGTTCTCAATCGCCTCCATCTCCATACGCTTGCGACATTCCGCGGTAAACGATCCCACATGAGGCGTCAACAAAACCTGCGGGTATTTCACAAGCGGTCCCTGATAAGGCTCTTCAAAAAAAGTATCCAGCCACGCACCGATAACTTTCTTCTCATCCAAAGCCTTCATCAACAACCCTTCGTTCACAACTCCACCACGGGCGGCGTTAAGGACCAAAACCCCTTTCTTCATCAACGCGAATTCCTTAGGACCGATAATTTCTTGCTCTCCGCTCACATGAATTGTTATAATATCCGCAACAGCCAACGCCCGATCCAATGGCAACACTTTCGCGCAACCAGCGTCCGCCCTCACAGCCGGATCCACACAGATCACATGAGCACCGAATGCTTTCACGAGTTCAGCAACCCGCCGACCGATCCTCCCGTAACCAATAACCGCAACGGTCTTACCTTCAAGCTGTGCCCCCAATATCTTCTGCCAACGGTCTTCGTGAAGCTCACGATCCATCAATGAAATACTTCTCAAAAGCCAAAGCATAGCACCCAAGGTTAATTCCGCGACCGCCGAAGTCGGCGCATCAGGGGTCGAAAAGACTTTAATCCCCAAACGCCTAGCGGCATCTAAATCGATATTGGAGATCCCCGCCCCCACGCGCGAAATGACCTTGAGAGAAGACGCCTTCAAGACTTCCTCATCCAGAGTTTCCAACCCGGCGACAAGCCCACACACATCCGGCATCAATAAAGCTATGATCTCTGCCTTGGTCAGTTTACGTCCAAAAGGATTAAGAACCACTTCCATGCCCAAATTCTTCAACAGATCCAAAGGCCCTAGATCTACCGCCGCAAAGGTTGAAGTGCTAACAAGGATCTTCATCGGCAAGGTCATTTTTCTTTCAAATACTGAGCAAACCAATTTGCCAACAAATGATTCATCGCCATGTGGACATCTTCCACATGACCAAAGTCCCCCTTGGGCGTAGACACATGAATCGCCGCATCCGCCAAGGTCATAAGTTTCCCCCCATCAAAACCAGTAAAAGCCAAAACGATTCCGCCATTCTTTTTGGCCCACTTAGCCGCCTTCACGATATTCGGCGAATTACCGCTAGCAGAAATACCCCAAAAAGCATCTCCCGGACGGAACAACACAGCCAGCTGATTCACAAAAATACTTTCATAGCTCTCGTCATTAGCGATCGCCAGCATGCTCGGCACACAGCTCGTCAAAGACACAACCCTAAAGGAACGGTTAGTACCGGCGTATTTGCGAACATCAACACCAAAATCATTAGTGATATGCGAAGCGGTCGCGGCTGACCCCCCGTTACCAGCAATAAAGATTGTCCGATCCTCATTGCGCATACGCTCAAGGATCTCAGCAAAAGATTTGATCTGCTCGATATCTAAGCCTTTCAGGATATCGAGCAATCGACTTAAATAGCCTTTTACGAACCCTTCAATATTTTTATGC